>JACCVM010000026.1 GCA_013698135.1 Euzebyaceae bacterium
GCGGCCAGCCCGACCGACGAGCTGGCGGCGCGCGGCGAGCAGCTGTTCACCGAGCGCACCTGTGTCATCTGCCACGCGATCACCGGCTACGAAGGCGGCGATGAGGCTCGCGTGGGACCCGATCTCACCCACTTCCAGGAGCGTGAGAAGTTCGCCGGGTACATCCTGGAGAACAACGACGAGAACCTGACCGCGTGGCTGAAGGACCCGCAGGCGGTCAAGCCGGGTTCCCAGATGCCCAACCTGCAGTTGTCCGACGCCGACGTGGACGCCCTGGTGGCGTACCTGCGCACCCTCGAGTAGCGGAGCCGACACCCCATGGCTGTCACTGCCCAAGAACCGGTCACCCGGCGCAGCGCCTTCCGGCGTCCCACCGCCGAAACCGGAATCTGGAGTTGGATCACCACGGTCGATCACAAGCGGATCGGCATTCTGTACTGGCTCACCGCCTTCTTCTTCTTCCTGGTCGGTGGCATCGAGGCGTTGCTGATCCGCGTGCAGCTGTCCCGCCCTGAGAACACCCTGCTGTCAGCCGACGCCTACAACCAGCTGTTCACCATGCACGGCCTGACGATGATCTTCTTCGCGCTGATGCCGCTGGGCGCCGCGTTCTTCAACTACCTGCTGCCGCTGCAGATCGGCGCCCGCGACGTGGCGTTTCCTCGGCTGAACGCGTTCAGCTACTGGGTGTTCCTCTCCGCCGGCATCTTCATCTACTCCGGGGTGCTTCTCGGCGGGTTGCCCGACGGCGGCTGGTTCAACTACGCCCCGCTGAACCTGATCGGCCCCGACCCGACCGCCACGGAGGCGGCGGGCCAAATCGCCGTCGCCGAGGCCAACCACATCTCGCGGATGGTCTTCTACTCGATCGGCCTGCAGATCGCCGGCATCGCGTCGCTGGCGTCGTCGGTCAACTTCATCGTCACCATCCTGAACATGCGGGCGCCCGGCATGACGCTGATGCGCCTGCCGATCTTCACCTGGGCCACGTTCGTGACGTCGTTTCTGATGCTGTTCGCGATGCCGGTCATCGGCGTGGCGCTGTGGCAGCTGATGTTCGACGTGCGCTTCGGCACCAACTTCTTCAACCCGGCCGCCGGCGGTGACCCGGTGCTCTGGCAGCACATGTTCTGGCTGTTCGGTCACCCCGAGGTCTACATCCTGATCCTGCCGGCCTTCGGGATCGTGTCCGAGGTTCTGCCGGTCTTCGCGCGCAAGCCGCTGTTCGGCTACTCGGCGATGGTGTTCTCCCTGATCGCCATCGCCTTCCTCGGCTGGGGCGTGTGGGCGCACCACATGTTCGCCGCGGGCCTGGGGCCGGTGGCAAACGCGGCATTCGGGTTGTCCACGATGTTCATCGCGGTGCCGACCGGCGTGAAGATCTTCAACTGGCTGGGCACGCTGTGGGGCGGGCGGATCCGCCTGACCACGCCGTTGCTGTTCGGCGTCGGCCTGGTGGCGATGTTCACCATCGGCGGGCTGTCAGGCGTCACGCACTCGATCGTGCCGTCAAACTACCAGCAGACCGACACCTACTACGTCGTGGCCCACTTCCACTACGTGATGTTCGGCGGCTCGATCTTCGGGTTGTTCGCCGGCACCTACTACTGGTTCCCCAAGGTCACCGGCCGCCTGCTCGACGATCGTCTCGGCAAGTTGCACTTCTGGCTGATGCTGATCGGCTTCAACGTCACCTTCGGCCCGATGCACTTGCTTGGCATGGACGGCATGCCCCGGCGCATCTACACCTACGCCGACGGCATGGGCTGGAACTTCTGGAACCTGATCGAGACGATCGGCGCCTTCATCATTGCCGCCTCGATCGCGGTCTTCATCGCCAACCTCGCGATCACCCGCCGCCGCGGCGAACCGGCCGGGGACGACCCGTGGGACGCGCGCACCGTGGAGTGGATGACTACCTCCCCGCCGCCGCACTACAACTTCGAGGAGGTGCCGCAGATCTCGGCCCGTGACGAGCTGTGGCACCGCAAGTACGTGGGTGGCGCCACGCGCCCGCCGGTCCGGGTGCCCGCGGGTGCGTCGCCTGACCACGACCCGGGCGAGTCCGCCGTGGACGACCAGGCGCAACCTGCCCACGGTCCCGGACACACCGGCCACGCCGACATCCACATGCCGAGCCCCTCCTACTACCCCGTCATCGCCGCGGCCGGCATGCCGATCGCCGGCTGGGGTGTCTACGCCGGAGGCCCCGTCCAGGTGGCGCTGCTGGCGCTCGGCGGCCTGCTGATCCTGTCGGGGCTGTTCGGCTGGGTGCTGGAGCCCAGCGCCGAGGAACACGCCTGATGGCAGCACAACCCCAACTGCACTCAAGCAGCGAAAGCGGTAGTGCGCGATGAGTGATATGTCCGCTCCCCTGCCGGGGACCGACTACGAGCACAGCACCAGCCTTGGCCTGAGCAACAACAAGATGGCCATGTGGACCTTCATCGGGTCGGAGTGCTTGTTCTTCGGCGCGCTGATCTCGACGTATCTGATCTACGTCGGGCGCACCAACGAGGGACCGACTCCGGCAGGGATCTACGACGTCCCGTTCACGTCGGTGTCGACCTTCATCCTGCTGATGTCCTCGTTGGGGATGGTGCTGGCGCTGGCGGCCATCCAGGCCGGCGAGATGCGCAAGTTCCGTACCTGGATCCTGGCCACCGGGTTGATGGGCGCCACCTTCCTCGCCGGGCAGTTCTACGAGTTCACGGTCTTCGCCGCCGAGGAGTTCAACCTGACCACCAGCCCCTTCAGCTCGTCCTTCTTCGTGCTGACCGGGTTCCACGGGCTGCACGTTGCGCTGGGCATCCTGATGCTGCTGGCCATGTGGACCGCCTCGATGATGGGACGGTTGCCCCAACAGCTGCACACCACGGTCGAGAACATCGGTTTGTACTGGCACTTCGTCGACATCGTCTGGATCATCATCTTCACCGTCGTGTACTTGATCCCTGCGGCGACGACCGCACCGGGATAGGAGCAGCTGCCGTGGCAGAGACCGAGTACGACAAGGAGCACACCCATCCGGGTGTCGGCCAGTACGTCGAGATCGGCATCATCCTGGCCGTGATGACCCTGCTGGAGGTCATCCTCTTCGAGAGCTTCGACCGCGGCTTCTCCACCCAGGTCGGCATCCCGGCCTTGATCGTCCTGACGATCCTCAAGTTCCTGCTGGTCGTGCTGTGGTTCATGCACCTGCGCTTCGACCACAAACTGTTCCGACGGCTGTTCTTCGTCGGCGTCGCCCTGGCGCTCTTGGTGTTCGGGATCGTGGGCGCGAACTTCTACCTCGGCCCCCAGCCGGGGTTTTAGATGCAAGGTATGAGCCACGACCTGAGCTGGCAGCCCCACGCCGACGCATGGTTGCTCGTCGTCGTGCTGCTCGGCGCCTACCTGTACGCCCTGTCGGCCTGGGGGCCGCGTTACGCGCCGGGACGGCCCCCCGTCACGACCCGCCAGCGCTGGTACTTCTTCTGCGGCGTTGGTGCGATCTGGGTGGCCTCGGACTGGCCAATGCACCAGCTGGCCGACACGCTGTTCAGCGTCCATATGAGCCAGCACCTGATCTACTCGCTGGTCGCTGCGCCCTTGCTGATCCTTGGCACGCCATCGTGGTTGCTGCGCAGGCTGCTGCATCCTCGTCCCGTCGCCGCGGTCTGGCGGGCACTGACCAAGCCCCTGCCGGCGCTGTTGATCTTCAACGCCTGGGTCGCCGGCTACCACTTCCCGCCGCTGGTCGATCTGTCGGTGAGCAACGACGCGTTCCATGTCGGTGTTCACGCCGTCTGGATCGCGGTGTCGTTGCTGATGTGGTGGCCCGTGCTCAGTCCCCTGCCGGAGTTCCCGCACTTCTCCTATCCCGCGCGGATGGCTTACCTGTTCGGCCAGTCGATCGTGCCGACGCTGCCGGCGTCCTTCCTCACCTTCGGCCAGGGACTGCTGTACCGCAGCTATGCGCTGGGCCCGGCTGGCTACGGCATCGACCCGCTGACCGACCAGCAGGTCGCCGGCCTGCTGATGAAGATCGGCGGCGGGTTCTTCATCTGGATGGTGATCGGCGCGCTGTGGTTCCGCTGGAGCTCCGAGGACGAGCACGGCGGCCCCGACGTGTTGTACTGGCGCGACCTGGAGCACGACCTGGAACGGGTGAAGACCTCATCATGACCCATCCATGTGTCCTACCGCTTCGCTACTTGAGGACAGCATGAACGACGACCTCCGGCAGCGGGTCTTCTTGCCGATCATGATGCCCCTGGCCGTCATGGTGGGGTTCATCGGCTTCGCGTTCGCGCTGTCGCGGGTGCTGCTGGCCGTACCCGAGGCGGCAGCGACGACCATCGCGCTGGCCGTGGCCGCCTACATCCTGGTGGTGGCCGCGCTGGTCGCGGCCAAGCCGGTGATCACCTCACGTGCCTTGGCCGTCGGGGTGACCGTGGCCTGCGTCGCGGTCCTGGCCGCCGGCACCCTCGCCGGCGCCGCCGGCATGCGTGAGCTGCACGCCGAGGAAGAGGCCGCCACCGGCGAAGGTGGCGAAGGTGGCGAAGCCCCAACCGGAGAGTCGGCCGGCAACGCCTTTGTCGCCATCGACATCGAGTTCGAGGCCGCGCCCGAGGAGCTGCCGGCGGGCGACACCACCATCGAGCTGATCAATGAGGGCGCGACCCTGCACAACGTCACCATCGACGACCTGGACCCCGACGAGCCCGTCGTGGAAGCGCGGCCCGGCGAGACGCAGTCCGCGCAGGTGCAGCTGGAGCCGGGCACCTACCGCTACCACTGCAACGTTCCCGGTCACGAGCCCACCATGAACGGTGAGTTCACCGTCCCGTCGTAGATCAGCGGGTAGGGATGGGTACGCTGCCTGCTCAGCAGGTCGGCACGCGGCCTCGTTCGCATCCAAGGACACCACGATGAGCGACCAGGCACGGATCGAGTACGACGGTGAGACGTTCGAGACCGCCCTGTTGGAGGGCACGGAGCACGAGCGCGCCATCGACATCGGCAAGCTGCGCTCCTCCACGGGCCTGATCACCTACGACCCCGGCTACGTCAACACCGGGTCGGTGCGCAGCGCCATCACCTTCATCGACGGCGAGAAAGGGATCCTGCGCTACCGCGGGTACCCGATCCAGCAGCTGGCCGATCAGTCCGACTTCACCGAGACCTCTTACCTGCTGATCCACGGTGAGCTACCGACCGCCGACGAGCTAGCGGCTTTCCAGTCCCAGATCACCCATCACACCCTGTTGCGTGAAGACATGCGGCCGCTGTTCGACGCCTTCCCGCGCGACGCCCACCCCATGGCCATCCTCTCCGCGGCGACCGCGGCGATGTCGACGTTCTATCAGGACCACTACGACCCGACAGACCCCGACGACGTCGAGGTCTCGATCTACCGGTTGATGGCCAAGCTGCCCACGGTCGCCGCCGCCGCGTACAAGAAGTCGATCGGCCAGCCCTACGTCTATCCGCAGAACGCCCTTGGCTTCACCGAGAACTTCCTCAACATGATGTTCGCGGTGCCAGCCGAGCCGTTCGAAATCGACGACGAGATCGCCCAAGCCCTCGACCTGCTGCTGATCCTGCATGCCGACCACGAGCAGAACTGCTCGGCTTCCACGGTCCGGCTGGTCGGCTCGTCGGGCGTCAACATCTACGCCGCGATCGCCGCCGGCATCGCGGCGCTGTGGGGCCGGCGCCACGGTGGCGCGAACCAGGACGTGGTGGAGACCCTGCTGCAGATCCGCGACTCCGACCAGGACACCGCCTCGTTCGTCAAGCGGGCCAAGGACCGCAACGACCCCTTCCGCCTGCCGGGCTTCGGCCACCGCGTGTACAAGAACTACGACCCGAGGGCAAGGATCATCAAGGAGGCCGCCGACAAGGTCGTCGGCAAGTTGACCGGTCATGACCCGCTGTTCGAGATCGCCCGGGAGCTGGAAGAGGTGGCGCTGCATGACGACTACTTCGTGGAGCGCAAGCTGTATCCCAACGTCGACTTCTACTCGGGGCTGATCTACCGGGCCATGGGCCTGCCGCTGGACATGTTTACGGTGGTGTTCGCCCTGGGACGACTCCCCGGCTGGATCGCCCAGTGGAAGGAGATGTGGGACGACCCCGACACCCGCGCGCTCATCGGACGTCCGCGCCAGATTTACACGGGCGCCACGGAGCGCGCGTACACCCCGCTGGAGGAGCGGAGCTGACCGAGGAATATTGTTGCATGCTCAACCATTAGGACAAGGGTGAGTTCCGCTTCCCGAGCAGGAGACGATCCCTTGAACACCAGCACAACCACCCCAACCGCCACTTCCGACCGCATCGCCGCCGGCACCACCGACCCGGCACCTGGCAGTTACCAGATCGACCCGTCGCACTCCTCCCTGGAGGCGGTCGCCCGCCATCTGATGGTCAGCAAGGTCCGCGGCCGCTTCGGCGACTTCGGTGGCACCATCGTCGTGGCCGACGACGTGACGCAGTCCCGCGTGGAGGTCGAGATCGACGCGGCCAGCATCAACACCCACGACGTGCAGCGCGACGGCCATCTGCGCTCGGATGACTTCCTCGACGTCGAGCGCTTCGGTAAGCTGCGGTTCGTCAGCACGCAGGTCGAGCGCGTCGGGAGCGACTGGAAGGTGCGTGGTGACCTCACCATCCGCGACGTCACCCAGGCCGTGACCCTCGACGTCAGCTACCTCGGTCAGCTTTCGGACCCGTGGGGCAACACGCGAGCCGCCTTCTCGGCCACGACGCAGCTGGACCGGGAGTCGTTCGGCATGACCTGGAATCAGGCGCTAGAGGCCGGCGGCGTCGTGGTCGGCAAGACGCTGAACATCGAGCTGGAGATCGAGGCGGTGCTGCAGGCCGAGTAGGCGCACCCGCCGAGGCCGGGCCGGGCCGGTCCCATCAGTCGGTCACGGCCTCCCGTAGGGCGCGCACCGCGACCGACACTGCGGCCAGCGGGCTGTCGGACTCCCGGGGCAGCGCACGGGTGACGACAACGGCACGTTCGAGCGCGGCCTGCCGCTCGGCGAGGTAGTGATCCACCGCCTCCTCGGCGACGGCATCGGGATGCCTGGTGATGCTGCGCGCCGCGGCGTCGCGTCGCAGCTCGCGCAGGTCGTCGAGCAGGCCGCGGTGCTGCCAGCGCTCCCAGTGGCCCTGCGGATCGATGGCGGCCAGCGCCGAGCCGAGCTCGTCGAGCGGCAACGCTTCGGTGAGCAGGAAGAAGACGTCGGCGACGTGACGCACCGGCTGGCGACTGGAGCGGGCGACCGCGGCGATGTCGGGCACCGAGGCAAGGTCGGCCAACCCGGCGATGGCCTCTGCCAGCTCGGGTTCCAGCCCCAGGTCGGCGTAGCGTGCGGCGCGGCTGCGGCGTTCACCTCGACTCCGTGTGAACGCTCCCTCGGCCACCGCCTTCTCCAGCTCGTGGAAGGCCGGTCGGTCGCGGTCCACGGCCTGGCCGATGTCGACCATTTCGTGGCGCAGGTAGCTGCGCACGAAGGCGTCCACCAACTGGTCGACTTCGCCTTTGAGCTCCATCTGCAACGCCGGATCGCAACGGTCATCCAGCGCCTCGATGGCTCGCCAGCTGGCGTCGGCCTCACTGACCTCGCGGGCGATCCAGTAGGCAGCGGTGACCTCGTCATGATCGCAGCCGAGCTCCGACGACGTTCGGTGCACGTAGGTGATTCCCATGCGGTTGACGACGTCGTTGGCGACCGCGGTGGCGATCAATTCACGTCGGAGGCGGTGCCGGTCGACCCGGTCACCGAAGCGCTCCGCGGCCAGGCGCGGGAAATAGCCGCGCAGCACGCCGCCCAGATAGGCCTGGTCGGGCACGCGGCCGTGCAGCAAGCGGGTCACGAGGTCGATCTTGGCGTAGGCCAGCAGCACCGCCAGCTCAGGGCGGGTGAGGCCGGCGCCGGCGTCAGCGCGACGCTGCATCTCGGCGGTCGACGGCAGCACCTCGACCTCGCGGTCCAGCGCCGCCAGATCGGTCATCAACAGCTCGTAGCCTTCCAGGGTGGCCGAGCTGGAGGCCAGCTCCTGGGTGATGGCGCCCGTCTGCAGGTACACGTCGCGTAGGACTTGGGCGGCCACCTCGTCGGTCATCGCCTCCAACAGCTCGTCGCGAGCCTTCGCCGACAGCGTGCCGGAGGCGGCCAAGGCCAACAAGATCTTGAGGTTGACCTCGCGGTCGGAGGTATCCACCCCCGCCGCGTTGTCGATCGCGTCGGTGTTGATCCGCCCGCCGCGGCGGGCGTACTGGATGCGGGCCCGCTGGGTGAAGGCCAGGTTCCCGCCTTCGCCCACCACCCTGGCACCGACCGAGGCGGCGTCGATGCGGATCGCGTCGTTCGCGCGGTCCCCGACGTCGCCATTGCGCTCGTCAGTGGCGCGCACAAAGGTGCCGATGCCACCGGCGAACAGCAGGTCGGTGGGAGCCCGCAGGATGGCTGCGATGAGCTCGGGTGGGCTCAGTGTGGTGGCGTCAACCCGCAGTGCCGACCGGACTTGCTCCGACAGGGCGATCCGCTTGACCGAACGCGGCCACACCCCGCCGCCGGCGCTGAGCAGGTTCCGATCGTAGTCCTGCCACGACGAGCCCGGCAGCTGGTACAGCCGGCGGCGTTCGGCGAAGGACACCGAGGGGTCGGGATCGGGATCGATAAAGATGTCCCGGTGGTCGAAGGCGGCGACCAGGCGCACCTGTCGGCTCTGCAGCAACCCGTTGCCGAACACGTCACCGGACATGTCACCGACGCCGACCACGGTGATGGGCTCGGACTGGACGTCGACATCGAGCTCGCGGAAGTGGCGCTGCACCCCTACCCACGCCCCCCGAGCCGTGATGCCCATCGCCTTGTGGTCGTAGCCGCTGCTGCCTCCCGAGGCGAAGGCATCGCCGAGCCAGAAGCCGTACTCGGCGCTGACGGCGTTGGCGAGGTCGGAGAAGGTGGCGGTGCCGCGGTCCGCGGCCACGACCAGGTAGGCGTCCTCGCCGTCGACGCACCGCACCCGTGCGGGCGCAATCACGTCGCTGGCGCCGTCGCCGGTGCGCACCACCACGTTGTCGGTGATGTCCAGCAGCCCGCGGATGAAGACCTCGTACTGCACGCGGACGGCGCCACGCACCGCCTCGGCGTCGGGCCGAGCCGAGTGGGCCGCGGGGCTTTGCATCGGCTGCTTCAGCACGAAGCCGCCCTTGGAGCCCGTCGGCACGATCACCGCATTCTTGACCACCTGCGCCTTCATGAGGCCCAGCACCTCGGTGCGGTAGTCCTCCTGGCGGTCCGACCAGCGCAAGCCACCGCGCGCCACCGGACCGCCTCGCAGGTGGACGCCCTCCATGTGGGGCGAGCAGACGAAGATTTCCCGGTACGGCACGGGCTTGGGCATCTCGGGCACCGCGCCGCTGTCGAACTTCAGTGACAGGCAGGCCGGGGGGGCGCCGTCGTGCACCACCCAGCGGTTGGTGCGCAGCGTGGCGTCGACCAGGCCGAGGTACCCGCGCAGGATGCGGTCCGTGTCGAGCCGATCGACGCCCTCGCAGGCCTTCAGCACGGCAGCGCGAGCAGCCTCGACCTCGTCGGGACCGGCCGCCTGATCGGGGTCGAAGCGGGTGTCGAACAGCCGCACGAGGGCCCTGGCCACGTCGGGATGGTCGACCAGCGCCTGGTCGAGGTAGGCCTCGGTGAAGGTGGTCCCCACCTGCCGGCGATAGCGCCGGTAGGTCCGCAGGACCACCACCTCGTCCCATGACAGCCCAGCGCCCAGCACCAGCCGGTTGAGGCGGTCGGCCTCGGCACGGCCCTGCCAGATCGCCAGCGCGGCGGCGGCCAGCCGGGGGCCGTCGCGCTCGACGTCGAGAGCCACATCGACGCCGCGGACGCCGAAGTCCTGGATGTGCAGCTCCGGTTCGTCGCCCCCGTCGCCGCCAAAGCCGTAAGGGATCTCCTCCACGACGTTGAGCCCAAGGCTTTCCAGGATGGGCATGAACGACGACAGCGGCACCGCCGGACCCAGCTTGTACAGGTTGAAGCGCACCAAGTCGACGCTGGGGTCGCTGTCGGGGCGCAGGGCCATCACCACGTCGCTGCAGTCCGCGCCGGTGTCCGCGCACAACCGCTCCAGCTGCGCGATGTCGTGCAACGCCGTGTGGACGGTGGTGGTTTCGGCGTAGCCGGCGGGGAGGCGTCTGGCGTACAAGCGCGCCAAGCGCCGGCCTTCAGATTCGCCATGCGCGCCGACCAGCTCGACGAGCAGGTCGTCGGTCCAGGTCCGCGTCAGCGCATTGACCGACCCCTCGAGCTCTTCGGCCCGGACCTGCGCCAGCTCGCCGTCGCCGGCGTGCAGCACGAAGTGCAGCAGCGCGCGGTCCCGCTCGGTCATGGTCAGCTGGTAATCGACCGCGGCGGCGGCGAACTCTTCGACGAGCAGCTGCTGGATGCGCATGCGGATGACGGCGTTGAAGCGCTCCCGGGGGACCGCCACCAGCGCGGACACGCTGCGACCGTCCTCGGCGGCGCGCAGCAGCAACCGCACGTCTTGACCGCGTTGCGCCTCGAGCAGGTTCACCAGGGTCTGGCGCACGTCTTCGGTGTCGGCGGCGAACAGCTCGTGCTTGGGAATCGCCTCGAACAGTGCGCGCAGGCTGCGCTCGTCGTGCGAGTGGTCGACGACGTCCTCGGCTTCCAGGATCTGACGCAGCTTGCGCCGCAGCACCGGGATGGTGCTGGCGGGCTCGGCGTAGGCCTTCTGGGCGAACAGCCCGAGCAGCCGGCACTCGCCGTGCACCTTGCCGTCGCCGCCGACCTTCTTGACGCCGACGTACATCATCCGCGTCTGGCGCTGGACCCTGCTGACCCGGTTGGTGCGCGCGACGACCAGCAGGTCGCCGCCCTCGATCCGTTCCCGCAGCGGCTCGGCTACCTCGTCCAGCGCAACGGGCTGGGCCCAGCTGGAGGACGTCTCGTCGGCCAGGATGCCCAAGCCCGACCCCCAATGGACCTGGACCACGCGTCCTGCCTCGGTCGCGACGATGTCGTACTCGCGGTAGCCCAGCAGGATGAAGTGGTCGTCGAGCAGCCAGTTGAGCAGGGAGATCGCCTCGTCGACCTCATCGATGCGGTAACGGGCTCCGGCGCTGGCGCGGGTCTGG
This sequence comes from Euzebyaceae bacterium, assembly GCA_013698135.1. Classification (GTDB taxonomy): domain Bacteria; phylum Actinomycetota; class Nitriliruptoria; order Euzebyales; family Egibacteraceae; genus JACCTL01. The sequence continues at coordinate 11,171 of JACCVM010000026.1, forward strand.
AAGCTGACTTCCTCGATCTGTCGGCGCATGGCGGCGAAGTCGCGGGTGGCGAGGCGGGCGTCGTCCAGTACGGCGCTCAGCTGCTCGGTGAGGCGCTGGCGCTCTGGCTCCGGCAGCCGACGTCGCAGCTCCAGGTGGATCCACGACTCACGGGTCTCGGCCTGGCGGGCGGGCAGCAGCGCGCTGATATGGCCGTCGTCTGAGCGCAGCACGCCCACGACCGGGTGCACGACCTCCTCGATGTCCAAGCCGACCCGGCTCAGCTCCTCGGTGACCGTGGTCAGCAGGAAGGGACCGTCTTCGACGTTGGCCTCCACGACGGTGCCGTCGGCTCCCCAACCATCGCGCTCCGGTTGCGGGTCGAACACCCGCAGGGCCAACGTGCCCTGCCGTCGCTGGTCCATGAACCCGAAGGCGTCGACCAGCATCGCGGCGGCGGCATCGGCGTCCAGCTCGGCGAGCCGATCGGCGGGAGCACGACGATAGGTCGCTCGGGCGAGCTGGGAGACAAGGGGTGCGCGGCCCTCCGGCGCCAACTGGCGGATCCGCGCCAGCAGCGGCGTCAGTGCCTCGTCGTTCGCCCCGGCACCGGCACCGGCACCGGCAGTTGCGGTTGTTGTCCTGGTCACGCGCTTCTCGACGGTGAGACGGCGGTTTGGACCTCACTCTTCCACACTTGGAACTGGAAGGCGGGCATCCGGGTCAGCACGCCGGCCGCAACGTGCAGCAGGCACAGGGCGGCGTTGTCCACGGTGATGCCGGTTGGGTCCGCCGCCGCGTCGACCTCGACGACGTCGATGGTGGCGACGGCGGCATGGGCGCCCGCGACCAAGGCGGCGTCGTGCAGCTCGCCGGGCAGCAGTCCCCCGGGGCGCGCCCCGGGGCAGCCGGGGGCGAAGGCGGCGTCGAGGACGTCGATGTCGAGGTCGACGTACAGCATGTCGCAGCGCCGGGCCAGTTCGTCCAGATGGCGCCGGACGCAGGCACCCACGCCTTCCGCGCGCGCCTCGGCGACGGTCACGCTGGTGATGCCCTGCTCGTCGGCCCAGCTGCGGTGGGCCGGGGCGTTGGTGAACGCGCCGATCCCGATCTGCACCACGTTGGCGCCGTCGAGGCCGTCGTCGAGCAGCCCTCGCACAGGGTTGCCGTTGGTCGGTCCCGCATGCATTCCCCGCACGTCGTGATGGGCGTCCAACGTCAGCAGTCCCGCCCGCCCGAGGTCCGGCGCGCGGGCCACCAGCGCGGGGCGCGTCAGCGCGTTGTCCCCGCCCAGCAGCACCAGCGGCGGGATCGCCGGCAGCGCGGCCACCGCGGCGGCGACGGACTCCAGCGCCGCCGAGGCAGGCATCCCGTCCATCGCCACGTCGCCGTGGTCGAAGACGGGCAGGTCGCGCAGGTCCAGCCCGGAGCCGGCGTGGTAGGTGGAGAACCGCCGCAGCGCCGCCCGCACGGCGCCAGGGGTCTCATGCGCCGCCGATGGTGACAGGGAAGTGCGCGACAGCGGGACCCCGAGCACGGCCAGGCCGGCGGGGTCGGACCGTGCGGCCAGCCACGCCGAGGCGCGCGGCCACTCCGGATCGTCGGGGGTCATCGCCTCGAGTACACCACGCGGCCGCTGCGCATCACGGTGTCCACCAGGTCCATGCCGGGACGGTAGGCCAGGTGGGTGGCGTTGTCAGCCGCCAAGATCACCAGGTCGCCTCGAGCGCCGACGCCCAGGTGGCCGGCGTCGTCGAGGCGCAGCGCGGCGGCGGCGCCAGCCGTCACGGCACGCACCGCCTCGTCGGGGGTCAGGCCCAGATGCAGGCAACCCAGGGCCACGATCAACGGCATGCTCGTGGTGTAGCTGGTACCCGGGTTGCAATCGGTCGCCAGCGCCACGGTCACCCCCGCGTCGAGCAGGCGGCGCGCGGGAGCCGCAGGCGAGCGGGTGGACAGCTCCGCCAGCGGGAGCAGGGTGGCCACCACGCCGGCGGCCGCCAAGGCGTCGATGTCGTCGGCGGTCAGGTGGGTGAGGTGGTCGGCCGAGGCGGCACCGAGCTCGGCGGCCAGCTGTGCACCGGGGCCGGGACCCAGCTGGTTGGCGTGCAGCCGCACGGTCAGCCCTCGGGCGGCCCCCGCGGTCAGCACCGCCCGGCTGGCCTCGGCGTCGAAGGCCCCCTGCTCGCAGAAGGCGTCGCAGCCGTCGGCCAGCGGGGCACACGCGTCCAACATCGGCCCGCGAACCAGGTCGACGTAGGCGTCGGGGTCGCCGGCGTGCTCGGGTGGTACGACGTGCGCGCCCAGGAAGGTCGCCACCACAGCCGGCAGCGCGGGGTCGTCGCTGATCGCGGCGGCGGTCCGCAGGCACCGGACCTCGTCGGAAACGGTGAGGCCGTAGCCGGACTTGACCTCCATCGTGGTGGTACCGGTTCGCAGCGCGGCGGCCGCGCGCCGGCGGGCGCCGTCGAGGAGCGCGGCATCGGAGGCCCCCCGGGTCGCGGCGACGGTGGTGCGGATGCCACCGGCGGCGTAGGGCTCGCCCGCCAGCCTCGCAGCGAACTCGTCGGCGCGGTCCCCGGCGAAAACCAGGTGGGTGTGCGGGTCCACCAAGCCAGGCAGCACGCAAGCCCCGGCCGCGTCCAGGTGCCCGTCGCCGGCGGCCTCGGGCATCGCCCGTTGCTCGCCGACCCAGACCACGCGCCCGTTGTGGATGAGCAGCGCCGCGTCGCGGATGCCACCGAGCAGCCCGTCCCCCAGCTCCGGCCGGTTGCTGACCAGCAGCCCGATGCCCGTGACCGCCAGGGTTGCGGTCATCCCCGCCGCGATTCCGAGCGCACGTCTGTCAGCAGCGCGGCGATTACCTCGTCCAACGGCGGGGCGTCGGCGTCGCGCAGGTCGCGCAGGCGGCGATAGATGTCCGCGGCAGCCTCGTGGAAGCCGCCGGGCAGGCCTGCCGCCTCCAGTGTCGCGGCGATCTCGGTCATCTCCCCCGACCACCGCCAGGCCTTCGGTGCGCCGCGGGCGGCGACGGCCTCGCAGTCGTCAGCCAGTTCGGCCAGGGTGGACCCCGGCCGCTGCCACTCGGCGACCAGGTCGGCGTCGACGCCTTCGGCGACGGCGGCGGCGCGGATGGCCAGCAGCAGCGCGGCCCGGCCCTTGGTGTACGCGGCGTAGGTCATCTTCAGCGCCGAGGCAGCGCCAACCGGGCGAGGGGCGGAGTCTTTGTGCAGCACGACGGCTTCCAGCACGGACCCTTCGAACAGCGCGGCGACGGCGTGGCTGCCGGGGCCCGACAGGTAGAGGCGGGTGCGGCCGGCGACCCTCGGCACGGAGCCGATGATGCCGCCGTCGACGAACCGCGCGCCGGCCGCCTCCACGATCTCGGCAGCATGGCGGGCGGTCGGCGGGGCGATGGCGTTGGCGTCGACGTACAGGCCGTCGTAGCCGGAACCGGCGACGGCGGTCGCCACCTCCACCGCGGCATCGGGCGGGCAGACCGACAGCAGGATCTCGGCGTTCCGGCACATCGCGGCCAGGTCGCCCACATCGCTCAGGCCGGCGGCCTCGGCCCGGCGCCGCGTGGCGGCGCTGCGCCCCTGCGATGCCCACAGCACCCGGTCGGCGGCGGGTGACACGCAGGCGGCAACCGCCGCGCCCATCTCGCCGGGATGCACCACGCCGATCACCGGCCGGCCGGGCATGCTCACGCCGACAAACGCTCGGCGAGGTAGCGCACGGCCAGGGGGTAGCGGTACTCGATGGCGCCGTGGGTCGCGTCGAACAGCTCGAATCGCGAGTCCACCCCGATGTCGGCCAGTGCCTGGCGGAAGGCCTGCGCACCGAGGTCGAGGAAATACTCGTCGCGCGTGCCGGCATCGATCCAGACCGCCTTGAGGCCGCGCAGCGCGGCGGCGTGGCCGGGTACCATCCGGACCGGATCCCACGCCAGCCAACGCTGCCACACGTCGGGAAGCAGCTGACCGGTCGCCGGGTCGAACGGCAGGCGGACAGTGCCGTCGTCGTCGGTCGAGTAGCAGGCCGCCATCGCCCATTCGTTGATCAGCGCTCCGTCGTGGTCCTTGCTCATGGCGGACCGGCTGCCGAAGTCGTCCCAGAAGCGGTCATAGGAGCCGTCGTAGTGGTCGCGCAGCGCGCGGGCGCACTCGGCGAACTCTGGCTGGTAGCAGACCTCGAACAGCGCATCGCCGGCGTGCGTCGCCAGCCCGCCGAACAGGTCGGGGCGCAGCATCGGCGTCACCATCGCACCGTACCCGCCGCTGGACTTGCCAGCGATCCCCCGATGCTCGGCGGCGATCAGGGTGGCGTAGTTCGCGTCGACGTACGACACGACCTCCTCGCACAGATAGCTGTGATAGCGGCCGGTGCCCGGCGAGTCGAGGAACTGGCTGCCGCCGTAGGACGTCCAGCAGTCGACGAACACCACGACGCACGGTGGCGCGCCGTCGTCGGCGAAGGCGGCGTCGATCAGCTCCACCACGTTGGGACGGAACGCCGAGCGGTTGCGCCACATGTCGATCTGCCCGGTCATGCCCTGGAGCAGGTAGACGCTGGGATACCGCCGTTCGGCGGCGTCGTAGCCAGGTGGCGTGTAGACCCACAGTGGCCGGCGGGCCGGGTCGCCCAGCGGGTTATCGGCCAGCAGCGCCGAATCGATCTCGACCTCGTCAAGGCGCCCGCGCAGCGGCCTCGACCACGGTTCCATCATGGCCTCCTTCCGGCTTGGCACCGCAGCCTCGCAGGTCGATCGCTGCCGGCCAACACCGACGAGCGCAGCGGGCAGCCCCGGCAGCCGTCACCCGGTCGGTCGGGCGTCGAGCACTCCAGGCCCCCCGAGCAGCCACACGCCGTGTTCCCGCGCCTCGGCGGCGACCGGGTTGCCGCGCTCGACCTCGCCCAGCCACTCCTGCGGCGTCCACGCCACAGGCTGGATGGGATCGGGGGCTTCGCCGAGAACGGCGAAGCGGTCCAGCGGCCGCTGTGGGAGGTGTTCGGCGACGACGAGGACGTCGACGTCACTGTGGTCGCTGAAGTCACCCCTGGCGACGGATCCGAACACCACCACGGCGCGGACCCCCAGCGCCGGGTTGAGGGCGTGGGCAAACCGCTGCGCACGAGCGATCAGGGCCGCCCGCTCCGCGTGCCTTCGCGCGATGACCTCCCTGGCGTTCACGGTCGTTCCCGTTCATCGTCGCTCCGCTCTGCAGCCGCGTCCCGCAGTGCTTGCCACACACCATTGACGAACCCCGCCACGCGCTCGGCGTCGCGAATGGCCACGGTTGAGTCGGCGGCCGTGTACTGGTCGATCGGGGCACCGCCTGGCAACGCGTCGGGATAGCGCGACGGCAGGTAGTGGCGACCCAGCCGCACGAGCGCCTCTCGCAGTGGGTCGATGAGCGCCGTGCCCGTAGCTTCGGCGGCCGCCGCCCCTACAGCGACAGGTTGTGGCCCCGTGCTCGCCCTCCGGCACCGACGGCGAACAGCAGCCCCTTGACCGCCTGCCGCGCGGGTTGCTCAGCGTGGAGGCAGGCATGGTGATGCTGCTCATGTTCGGCTCCGAGGCGGGCCATCAGCAGGGACGATTCAGCGCTGCGCCACCATCGGTCGTATTCGGTCTGGTCGAGCGGTACCACTGCCACACCACCTCCGGCGCCATTGTCCCACCCGCTCGGCCGGTCAGCGGTCAGGTCGGCATGGTCGGCAGCCCGGGCCATCATCAAGGAGGTCGGGCTTCCTCCAGCATCGGCAGCCGCACGCCCCGTTCGCGAGCGACCTGCGCGGCGCGGTCGTAGCCGGCATCGGCGTGGCGCATCACCCCGGTTCCGGGATCGTTGGTGAGCACGCGGTCGAGGCGCTCGGCGGCATCAGCGCTGCCGTCGGCGACGACCTGCGCGCCGGCGTGGATCGACTTGCCCATCCCGACGCCCCCGCCGTGGTGCACGGCGACCCAGGCGGCGCCCGAGGCGACGTTGAGCAGGGCGTTGAGGATGGGCCAGTCGGCGATGGCGTCGCTGCCGTCGGCCATCGATTCGGTCTCGCGGTAGGGCGACGCGACGGACCCGGAGTCCAGGTGGTCGCGCCAGATGACGATCGGCGCTCGAACCTTGCCCGTGGCCACCAGGTCGTTGAACAGCGCGCCGGCTCTGGCCCGTTCGCCGTAGCCCAGCCAGCAGATGCGTGCTGGCAGGCCCTGGAAGGCAACGCGCTCCTGCGCCAGGGGCAGCCAGCGCTGCAGCGTCTCGTCGTCGACGAAGGCCTCCAGTAGCGCAGCGTCGGTGGCGGCGATGTCGGCGGGATCGCCGGACAGCGCGACCCAGCGGAACGGGCCCTTCCCTTCGCAGAACAGCGGGCGGATGTACGCGGGGACGAATCCCGGGTAGGAGAACGCCTCCGCGAACCCGCCGAGCCGTGCCTCGCCGCGCAGGTTGTTGCCGTAGTCGAAGACCTCGGCGCCGGCCAGGGCGAAGCCGACCATGGCCTCGCAGTGGCGGGCCATCGACGCCCGCGCGCGTTCCACGTACTCGCCGGGTTTGTCCCGCCGAAGCCGCGCGGCCTCGTCGAGGTTCAGACCAGCCGGCACATAGCCGTTGAGCGGGTCGTGCGCCGAGGTCTGGTCGGTGACCACGTCGATCGCCGCGCCCTGCGCCAGCAGCTGCGGGAAAGCCTCGGCGGCGTTGGCGACCACGGCGATCGAGCGCGCCTGTCCAGCGTCGGCGGCGCGGCGGGCGCGCACCAGCCCGTCGTCGAGAGAGTCGGCGATCTCGTCGAGGTAGCGGGTCTTCACCCGCCGCTGCGCCCTGGCCGGGTCGACCTCGACGCAGAGCGCCACCCCGCCGTTCATCGTGACCGCCAGCGGCTGGGCGCCACCCATCCCGCCCAGCCCAGCGGTCAGCACCACCTTGCCGCGCAGGTCACCCCCGTAGCGCTGCTCGGCCAGCGTGGAGAAGGTCTGGAAGGTGCCCTGCAGGATCCCCTGCGTGCCGATGTAGATCCACGAACCGGCCGTCATCTGCCCGTACATCGTCAGGCCCGCCGCCTCTAGCGCCCAGAAGTCCTCCCACGAGGCCCAGTCGGGCACCAACAGGCTGTTGGCGATCAGCACCCGGGGGGCGTGCGGAAACGTGCGGAAGCGCCCGACCGGCTTGCCGGACTGCACCAGCAACGTCTCGTCGTCGCCGAGGTCGCGCAGCGTCGCCTCGATCACCGCCAGACTGCGCTGGTCGCGTGCGGCCTTGCCGCTGCCGCCGTAGACGACGAGGTCGTCGGGGCGCTCGGCGACGTCGGGGTGCAGGTTGTTGCGCAGGCAGCGCAGCGCCGCCTCCTGCAGCCAGCCGCGGCACTCCAGCGGGTCGTTCATGGCTCACCCTCCTGGGCGGGGTCGGCGGCGCCGTCGGCCAGCCCCGCCGCGCGGATCAGCGTCGCCTCGGCGACCAGTTCGCGGACGGTGGCGATGTCGGCGGCCAGGAACCGGTCGACCGGCATGGCCGGCACGCGCTCGCGCAGCGCCGCGATGACGGCACCGGTGCGGGCCGCCGGGGCGTCGGGAGCGCGGTGCTCGACGGCGGCGGCGGCCACCAGCGCCTCGATGGCCAGGATCGCCGTGAGGTTGTCGATCACCTTGCGCAACTTGAGCCCAGACGACCAGCCCAGCGACACGTGATCCTCCTGCATCCCCGAGGTCGGCACCGAGTCGGCGCTGGCTGGGACCGCCAGCCGCCGGTTCTCGGCGACCAGCGACGCGGCGGTGTACTGGGCCAGCATGAACCCCGAGTGCAGGCCTGCCTGCGCAGCCAGGAAGGGCGGCAGCCCGTGCGAGCGGGCGGGGTCCAGCATCCGGTCGGTCCGGCGCTCGCTGATGGCGCCCAGCTCTGCGGCGGCCACCGCCAGAAAGTCCATCGCGAATGCCAGCGGCTCACCGTGGAAGTTGCCGCAGGACTCGACCGAACCGTCCTCGAGCACCACCGGGTTGTCGACGGCCGCAGCCAGCTCGCGATCGCGGACCATCTCGGCGAAAGACAGCGTGTCGCGCGCCGCACCGTGGACTTGCGGCGCGCAGCGCAGGCTGTAGGCGTCCTGGACGGCGTGACGACTGTGGCGGTGGCCGGCCAGGATCGCGCTGCCCGATAGCAGTTCGCTGAGCACGGCCGCCGAAGCCGCCTGGCCGGGGTGCGGGCGCAGCGCCTGCAGGCGAGCGTCGAACGGCCGATCGGTGCCCAGCAGTCCCTCGACGCTCAACGCGCAGGTGACGTCGGCGGTGAGCGCGAGGCGGCGCAGATCCTGGCAGGCCAGGACCAGCATGCCGAGCATGCCCTCGGTGGCGTTCAGCAGAGCCAGACCCTCCTTGACCACGAACGCCAATGGCTGCAGGTCGGCGGCTCGAAGGGTCGCGGCCGCCGGTTGGGGCCGCCCGTCGGAACCGCGCACCCACCCCTCACCGGTCAACACCATCGCGACGTGGGCCATCGGTGCCAGATCGCCGGACGCGCCCAGCGAGCCATGCTCCGGAACGGCCACCTGCACGCCGCTGTTGAGCAGGGCCACCAGTGCCGAGGCCACCTCCGTCCGGGCGCCGGTGTGGCCGGTAGCCAACGTCCGTGCGCGCAGCACCGTCATCGCGCGGACCACCTCGTCATCGACGAGCGGCCCGACCCCGGCGGCGTGGCTGCGGACCAGCGAGTGCTGCAGTGCAGCGGCCTGCTCGGGAAGGATGACCGTGTTGGCCAGCGCACCGAAGCCGGTGGTCACCCCGTACACGACCCGTCCCGAGGCCAACGCCGCCGCGACGACCTCCCGCCCCGGGGTCATCGTTGCCTCGACGCCGGCATCCAGTTCGACCCGCTCGCCGTCCCGCGCGACGGCGACGACCTGTTCCGGCAGCAGCGGTGCGGCACTGAGCAGCATCGCCGAGCACCATACGACGCGCGCCGGCGCCGGCCGTTGGCCCGAGGTCGCGGTAGGTAGGTTGCCGGCACGGTAGGTACCTTGTCGGCATGGCGGCCGGCGAGCGCAAGGCCCTGGTGATCGGGGGCGGGGTCAGCGGCCTGACCACGGCGGTGATGCTGGCCGAGGCCGGCTGGCGCGTGCGCGTGTGGACCGCCGTGCCACCCGAGCAGACGACCTCCGCGGTCGCCGCCGCGATCTGGTATCCGTACCGGGCCTTTCCCGCCGATCAGGTGTTGGCGTGGGGATCACACTCCCTGGCCGTCTTCCGCACGCTCGCCGGCGACCCGACGACGGGCGTGCACATGGTCGAGGGTCTGGAGCTGTCGCGCGAGCCGATGCCCGAACCGTGGTGGGCGACCGCGGTCGGCTCGCTGCGCCGCGCAGCCGGCGCCGAGTTGCCGCACGGCTACGGCGACGGTGTGGCGTTCACCGTCCCGGTCATCGAGATGCCGGTGTACCTGGCGTACCTGGTCGCGCGCCTGCAACGCGCCGGCGGGGTCATCGACCAGCGGCGGATTACCACGCTGGCCGAGGCCGGTGCGGTCTGTCCCGTGGTCGTGAACTGCGCGGGTTTGGGAGCCGCCGAGCTCACGGGGGACGCCAGCGTGTTCCCCATCCGCGGTCAGGTGCTGCGCGTGGCCAACCCTGGGCTGACCCGCTTCCTGCTCGACGACCACCATCCGCGGGATGTGACCTACGTGGTACCCCGCCGCCGTGATGTGGTGCTGGGTGGCACGGCACAGCAGGGAGCGTCCGACCTGCGGCCGGATCCCGAGATCGCGGCGTCCATCCTGCGCCGGTGCACCGCCCTGGAGCCGGCGCTGCAGGGCGCACAAGTCCTCGGCCACGCCGTCGGGTTGCGGCCCGGTCGCCCGGCGGTCCGTGTCGAGCCCGAGACACTGCCGGGTGGCGCTGTCTGCGTGCACAACTACGGCCACGGCGGCGCGGGGGTGACCTTGTCGTGGGGTTGCGCCACCGCCGCATTGGAACACCTGGTGGCTGGGTAGAACGTTCGGGACTTATCGATTCGGAGGTCCAACATGAAGCCCTGGCAGCTGCCCATCCGCCTGGCCGCGGGCGCCTACGTCCTGAACTCGGGCTTGTCCAAGCGCGGGATACCCGACGAGGCGGCGGCCGGCATGCACGGCATGGCCAGCGGCGCCTTTCCGTAGTTCTCGTCGATGGAATCCCAGCAGTTCATGAAGCTGCTGTCCACGGGCGAGATCGTCCTCGGCACGGCGCTGCTGCTGCCTTTCCTGCCGGCGGGCTTGGTCGGGGCCGGGCTCAGCGCCTTCGGCGCGGGACTGGTCCGCCTCTACCTGAAGACGCCGGGCATGACCGACGAGAGCGGTATCCGCCCCACGCAGGACGGGATCGGTTTGGCGAAGGACGTGTGGCTGTTCGCCATCGGGCTTGCGCTGCTGATCGACGCGTTGAGCGACCGACCGCAGGACTAGCCAGCCGCCAAGCGCTCGAAGTACTCGGGCGCAGCGGTGGTCTCGACGTCGCCGAGGAGCAGTGCCCGGTAAGTCGCCAGCGCCGCCTCCTCCAAGTTGGCTGCCCGCTTGTACGCCAGTTCGACGCTGTCGGCCACGACCGAACAGCCGTGATGGCCGAGGATGACCACATTGGCCCCGGCCAACGCCTTCGCGCCGGCCTCGGCGAGTTCTGCGGTACCCGGCGGGAGATACGGGACCGTGACCACGCGGCGCACATAGGTCGCGTGGTCCAGCGTGATCAACCGGACCCGGTGACCGAGCGCGTCGAGCAGCACCGACGCCTGGGGGTGCAGGTGCACCACGGCGTTGACGTCGGGACGGGCGCGGTAGGCCGCCACGTGCAGTTGCACCTCGCTGGACGGTGCGGCATTGCCGCCGGGGACCCGCCCGTCCAGCCCCACGACGCTGAAGTCATCGGCGGTCAGCTCATCCAGCCATGTGCCGCGAGCCGTGACGAGGCACTCATCTGCTCCAGGTGGCCGCGCCGACAGATTGCCGCCCGAACCGATCACCAGCCCGGCCGCCACCGCTCGGTGCCCCAGCCGGATCAACTGGTCGGTGAGCGATCCCTGCCACATCCGCCATGCCCTTCGTCGGCTCGACAGTTGGTGTCCTCATTAGCGAAGCGAGAGGACGCCAGACCATCGCAGTCTGCCAGTCCCGCTTCGTCAGCCGCCTTAGCCACTTCGGAGGTAGAACATGCGGACGCGACAGACAGGAGCAGGCCGTGAAGATCGTCGTGGGTTACATCAGGACGGCTGAGGGCAGGGCAGCCCTTGATGCCGCCATCGCCGAGGCGCGACTGCGCGACGGCTCCCTGCTGGTCGTGCATTCGGCCAAGGGAGGCGCCCGTGACGAAGCGGCACAGATGACCGCGTACCGCGACGACCTGGAGGCCGTCCGTGTCCGGTTGGAGAACGAGGGTGTTGCTGCGGAGATCCACGAGCTTGTCCGCGGCAACACACCGGCCGACGACCTGATCGCCGTCGCCGAGTCGACGGGAGCCGAGCTGATCGTCATCGGTCTCCGCCGGCGTTCACCGGTGGGCAAGGTCGTGCTGGGCAGTAACGCGCAGGATCTCCTGCTGCGGGCCAGCTGTCCTGTCCTCGCCGTCAAGGCGTCATGATCTCGCGACTCTCAACCTTGATGCAGAGTTACGCCAGGATATTTCCGCATGTCAAAGCATTTCGGCCGTGGGAGAACAGCGATTACTCTCACCGTCGACTTGGCGTTGACGCCTGCTGCAGACCCGTCAGATCGGCCTGGCCTGCTCCCCCGGCGGCGGCAGGCGACAACCTAGGCCGTCACTGCAGGTCAGCGCGATGAGCGCGGTCAACAATCCCATCCTCTGGGAGCCACCGGCGGCGCGCGCGGAAGCCAGCCATCTCCATCGCTTCATGGACGCGGCACCAGTCGCCGCTGCCAGCTACGACTCGCTGTGGCGATGGTCGGTGGACGATCTGCCGGCATTCTGGGCGCAGGTGTGGAGCGACACCGGCGTCGTCGCGTCACGGCAGTACGACGAGGTGCTCGGGCAGCCGGGGATGCCCGGAGCCGTATGGTTCCCAGGTGCGCGCCTGAACTACGCGCAGAATCTGCTGCGCCACCGCGGCAGTGGCGTGGCGCTGATCGGCGCCGGTGAGGGGATGATCGAGCGCCGCATCACCTGGGACGAGCTGCACCGCATGGTCGCCGGTGTGCAGGCGGGGTTGGTCGAGCTTGGCGTCGGCCGCGGTGACCGGGTCGCCGCCTTCCTGCCCAACTGCGTCGAGGCCGTGGTCGCCATGCTGGCCACGACCGCCCTTGGAGCGGTGTGGTCGTCGTGCTCTCCCGACTTCGGTCCGATGGGCGTCGTGGACCGCTTCGGCCAGATCCGTCCGAAGATCCTGCTCGCCGCCGACGGCTACCGCTACAACGGCCGCACTCATAGCCTGCGCGAGAAGGTCGGGGCTGTCTGCGAGGCGCTGCCGGAGCTGGACCATCTCGTGCTGGTGGATTTCGCCGGCGAGCCGTGGACGCTGCCGGATCGCCCCGTGGTGCCCTGGTCACGGCTGCTGGGGACAGCGGCCGACGAGGTGCACTTCGAGCAGGTTTCTGCCGACCATCCGCTGTTCGTCCTCTACTCGTCCGGGACCACAGGCGTTCCCAAGAGCATCGTGCACGGCCACGGCGGGACGTTGCTGCAGCACCGCAAGGAACATCAGCTGCACACCGACCTGCAAGCCGGTCAGCACACCATTCTGTGGTTCACGACTTGCGGCTGGATGATGTGGAACTGGCTGGTCAGCGCACTGGCCAGCGGCGTGACGGTCGTGCTGTACGACGGCAGCCCTACCTATCCCGGCCCGGAAGCACTGTGGGAGCTGGCCGAGCGAACCAAGATCAGCCACTTCGGCACCAGCCCAAAGTTCCTCGCCGCCTGCGCCAAAGCCGGCCTACGACCCGCCGATGTCGCCGATCTGACAGCTGTCCAGACCGTGTTGTCCACCGGGGCGCCCCTGCATGCCGAGCAGTTCGACTGGGTCTATCAGCACGTCGATGACGACCTGCAGCTGGCGTCGGTCAGTGGCGGCACGGATCTGATCGGCTGCTTCGCCGCCGGGGCGCCCATCCTGCCGGTGCGGCGCGGCGAGCTGCAGTGCCGCTGCCTGGGCATGGCGGTCGAGGCCTGGGATCCCTCCGGCCGGCCGGTGGTGGGCCAGCCCGGCGAGCTGGTCTGCACGCGCCCGTTCCCCTCCATGCCGACGGGTTTTTGGGGTGACGAGGACGGCTCGCGCTACCGCGCCGCCTACTTCGATGCCAACCCCGGCGTGTGGACGCACGGTGATCTCGTGGAAATCACGCCGGACGGCGGCATGGTCATCCACGGCCGCAGTGACACCACGCTCAACCCGAGCGGCGTGCGAATCGGTACCGCCGAGATCTACCGGGCGATCGAGCCGCTGGCCGAGATCGCCGACGCCATCGTCGTCGGCCGGCCCGTCGAGGATGACACCGAGATCGTCCTGTGCGTCCGCCTGGCCCAGGGAGTCGAACTCGACGCGGCACTGACGGCGCACATCCGCAACACGATCCGCTCGGCCACCACACCACGCCATGTGCCTGCGTACGTGTTCGCTGTCGCCGACATCCCCTACACCATCAGCGGGAAGAAGGTCGAGCGTGCGGTCGCTGACACCATCAGCGGCGCCACGGTCCACAACCGGGATGCCTTGGCCAACCCCGCCGCCCTCGAGGAGTACTCCAGGCTTGACTTCGGGTGAGGGGCCGGCCGTCAGGCCGGCCGGCGGGACTCCGCGTAATGACGCACACACGCTGGGGTGGACTTGTGACTAGTGCTGCTCTAGGCTCCTGCCATGCGCATGCTCAAGGGCTTGACTGCGGCGTTGTCCATTGCGGTGCTGCTGGCGGCCATGGCCGTTCCGGCACAGGCGGTTCCCAGGTACCGCCGAGCGATCGACATCACCTTCCCCACGCGCTCGGGCGCGTCCTACGTCGACAGCTACTTCGCCAGCCGTGGCGGCGGCAGCCGCGTGCACCGCGCCACCGATCTGATGGGACCCCACGGGTGGCCCATCTATGCCGCCAAGGCAGGACGCGTGGTCTGGGCGCCCCCCGCCGGGCATCCGACAGCGGGCTGGGCCTTGCAGGTCCGCGGCCGCGACGGGCGCGTGTACGCCTACTACCACCTTGGAAGGTCCAACGGTGCGCGCTCGGGCGCCATCGCGTCGGGTGTCGGCACCGGCTCGTGGGTGCGCCGCCGGCAGGTCATCGGCTACCTCGGCGACTCCGGGAACGCGTCGGGCGGCTCAACCCACCTGCACTTTGAGATCGAAGACCCCCGCATCCGTGACCCGTTCGGCGGCGACCGAATGAACCCGTACGCGTCCTTGCGCACCGCCCAGCGCGAGGGCGACTACGCCAACGGCCGTAGCCGCCGCTCTTCTCGCGGCGGCTCGCGCGCGCCGGTGCGGCAGTCGCTGCGCCAGGGTGACGACGGACCGGCGGTCAGCGGCTGGCAGCGCAAGCTCAACAAGGTCCGGCGGCGCAACATCGCCGTCGACGGCGACTTCGGACCCGCCACCCACGCCGCCACCGTCGCCTTCCAACGCCACCGCGGCATCGGCCCCGCCGGCCTCGGCACCGTCGGCCCGATAACGCGGGCGGCCATGCAAAAGGCGCTGGCGTTCAACCGGCGCGCACGCGCCCCACGCGGCGGCTCGCGCGCGCCGGTGCGGCAGTCGCTGCGCCAGGGTGACGACGGCAAGCGCGTGGCCATCTGGCAGCGCAAGCTCAACAAGGTCCGGCGGCGCAACATCGCCGTCGACGGCGACTTCGGACCCGCCACCCACGCCGCCACCATCGCCTTCCAACGCCACCGCGGCATCGGCCCCGCCGGCCTCGGCACCGTCGGCCCGCTCACGCGGGCGGCGATGGCACGAGCGCTGCGTTGACGTCTACAGAAACGACAACCGAACCGTCCGAACAGCGTTGTCGGTGTTCGGATCGACTAGGTCCTCATGCAGCGAAGCGGTAGGACACCAGATCGTCATCGCGCGGCAGCAGCCGGCCGACAGTCTCCTCGACGTCGGACTCTGAACCGGCGCCCAGCTCGAAGATGGCTACCCCTGCGGTGGCGTGGAGGACGAACACGTTGCACAGGCCCTCGCCTCGCCCCGACAACCACTCGTTGATCTCAACACTGAGGTCAGTGCAGGCGAACGCCGCCCCCCGTGCGGACCTGCACCGTGGTGGTCTCCACCCACGAGCTACCCGGGCTCGGCGAGGCTGCTGCCGGCCACCAGCTCGCCGCGCAGCCACACGTGCGTCAGGTTGGCCGGGTCGGCGAAGACCTCGAGGTCGGCCAGTGGGTCGGCGACCAGACTGATGCAGTCGGCTTCCTTGCCGGGTTCAAGGGTGCCGAGGTGGTCGCTGACGCCGAGGCACTCGGCGGCGACCCGTGTGGACGCCTCGATGACCGCCATCGGGGCCATCCCCACCGAACCCATCTGCACCAACTCGGTGGTGTTGCGCCCGTGGGGGATGACCCCTGAGTCGGTGCCCATGGCGACGCGCACACCGGCTTCGGCAGCCCGCCGGATGGAGTCGCGGTGGATGTCGACCACGTTGCGCGCCTTGCTCAGGCTCGACGGGGAGACACCCTCTGGCGCGTCGAGCACACCCATCGGCGCCACCAGGGTGGGCACGAGAAACGTGCCGCGCTCCAGCATCATCTCGATGACCTCGTCGTCGAGGTAGATGCCGTGCTCGATCGAACGGACCCCGGCGCGCACGGCGTTGGCGATGCCATGGGTGCCCTGCGCGTGCGCCATCACCGACACGCGCGACGCCTGCGCCTCGGCGACGATCACCTCCAGCTCGGCGGGCAGGAACTGCGACGCCTGCGGGTTGTCGTGCGCTGACAGCACACCGCCCGTGGAGCAGATCTTGACGAAGTCGGCGCCGGCACGGATGACCTCACGGACCTTGCGCAGCACACCTTCGGGCCCGTCGCAGACCCCGTCCGGCCGGCCGGGATGAGGCACGAACAAGAACGGCACAGTGCCGCCGCAGATCATCCAGTCGTCACCGTGACCGCCGGTCTGCGACAGCACGGACACCGTGATACTCAGGCGCGGGCCGATGATCAGTCCCTGATCGACCGCCGCCTTCACACCCAGGTCAGCCCCGCCGGCGTCGCGGACCGAGGTCACCCCTCCCGCCAGGGTCCGCGCCAGGTTCTGGGCGCCGAGATAGAACTGCAGCGAGAACGGGGTGTTGATGACCGTCATCAAGTTGATCGACGAAGCCATCACGTGGGTGTGGCAGTCGATGATTCCCGGCAGCAGCCACCGGCCCGTCAAGTCGACGGCCACGTCGCCGTCGAGGCCGGAGCCGATGTCGGCGATGCGTCCGTCCTCCACCACGAGATCGGCGATGGACGGATCGGCGCCTGTACCGTCGATGATCGTGGCCTGCTGCAGCAGCGTCCTCATCCGCGAGCCTCCTTGTCGGGGAGGCGCACCCTACCCAACGGTTATTCGGCGGCGGCGGCGATCACGGTGTCGGCCAGCTCGAAGCGGCAGATGAGCAGGTCGGGCAGCCAGGGGTTGGGCCGGTTGTAGCGCAACGCCGAGCCGTCCAGCCGCGACACGTGCAAGCCGGCGGCCGCCGCGACGGCCACCGGCGCGGCGGAGTCCCACTCGTACTGCCCGCCGGCGTGGCAATAGACGTCCGCCTCCCCACGGACCACGGCCATGGCCTTGGCGCCCGCCGACCCCATGGGCACCAGCTCGGCGTCCAGCGCCGCCGCGACCTGGTCAGTCACCGCCGGTGGCCGCGTCCGGCTGACCACCAGGCGGGGCTTGCCGTTATGAGCGGCTGGCACCCGTGGCGGGTCATCGGTCGACAGCACCAGGTCGAGGCCGGGCAAGGCCACGGCGCCGACCACCGGCTGCCCGTCCACGGCCAGCGCGACGTGGACGGCCCAGTCGCTACGGCCCGGCTCGCCGAACTCGCGGGTCCCGTCCAGCGGATCCACGATCCACACACGCTGCCGATCCAGGCGCTGGGTGCTGTCGCTGCCCTCCTCGGACAGCACCGCGTCGTCGGGAAACGCCTCGGCCAGCAGCGACATGATGCTTTCGTGGGAACGCCGATCCCCCTCGTCGCGCAGCGCCTTGTCGGCCAGCTCAGGCTGGGCGCGCAGCCGCAGCAGCAGGCGCCCTGCCGCCTCAGCGATGCCGGCGGCGGCACGGTGCTCGACGTCGATCATGGGGCCACCACGCCCACGGCGACGTTGTCGCCTGCCCCGCCGTCGAACGCGGCGTCGACCAAGCCCGCAGCGACCACCGCGGCGTCGGCATTGCCGCCGAGCAGCGCGGTGGGGAACGGATGAGCGAAGTCGCTGAAGCCGTCGCTGGCGACGATCAACCACTGGTTGTCGTGCAAGGCAGTCCTTCCGTGCTCGAGGAGGTCGGGCAACACCCGGCGTGGCATGCCGCGGCAACCGATGAAGCGGTGGCGAGGGGCCGGCAGGCGCGTGGCCGCGGCGGAGCCGGCGGCGTAGACCACCGAGTCTCCGAACGAGCCCCACTGCAGCCGGCGGTCGGCCACGAGCGCCACCACCAGCGTCGTGCGGCTGTCCGGCGCGTCACTGCCCCAACGTTGCGTCCGCGCCAGCACCGCCTGCTGCGCCCGCCAGAACAGCCCCGCCATCTCGTCGTCGGTCAGGTCGGCCGGCGGCGGGTCGTCACCGACGTCGTCGAGCACCGCCTGCACGGCCGCCTCGGTCGCCGGCCAGCCGTTGTGCCCGTCGGCGAGCACCAGCAGCGTGGCACGCGGGCCGACCACCGTGGCGACGGCGTCCTCGTTGGGATCGGTGTAGGCGTAGGCCTTGAGGTGCCGGCCACGGCTCAGGGCCAGCGCGACGCCGCCGTCGACCTTCTCGACGGCGGTGATCCCCAACTCTGTGTGATCACGTCCCCACAGCACGGCACGCATACCGGCCAGGGTACGCGGTGGGCCGCATGGCACGATGGGCGTCATGGCCCATCCCTCGCGAGCCGCTGACGACGCTGGCGCCGGCGCACTGGGGTCGCGGACGCAACGGGCGGCCGAACTGGCGCGCCTGTCGGCCTCAACGGGTGCCGGCTTCCTCGGCTCGCGCGTGCGCCGCTTGCGCGAAGGCGACGTTGCCGACGCCCGCTTCCACACCGAGACCGCCGAGAAGATGCTGGAGTTGCTCGGCTCCATGAAGGGGGCGGCGATGAAGCTGGGGCAGATCGCCAGCTTCGTCGACATGGACCTGCCGCCAGAGGTGCAGCAGACCTACCACGAGGTCTTGGCACAGCTGCGCGACGCCGCCCCGCCGATGGAGGCCGGGCACATCGCCGACGTGATCGCCGAGGAGTTCGGCGCTGCGCCGGACACGGTCTTCGCCGAGTGGGACCCCGTACCGCTGGCCGCCGCCAGCATCGGGCAGGTCCACCGCGCGCGGTTGCCCGACGGCACCGCGGTGGTCACCAAGGTGCAGTACCCGGGGGTCGCCGAGGCCGTGCAGGCCGATCTGGCCAACGCCGAGCTGTTCGCGCCGTTGGCAAGGGTATTGTCCCCCAACCTGCAGATCCGCCCGTTGATGGAGGAGCTGCGCGACCGGCTGGTCGACGAGCTGGACTACCAGCGTGAGGCCACCTACCAGCAGGCGTTCTTCGAACGCTACGACGGTCACCCGTTCATTCGGGTGCCTCGTGTCTATCCCGACTGGTGCCGCCCTCGGGTCCTGACCAGCGCGTTCGCCGAGGGCGCGTCGTTTGACCACATGGTGGCCAGCAGCACTCCTGAGGAGCGCCAGCGCTACGGTGAGATCATCTTCCGCTTCGTGTTCGGTTCGCTCAACCGCTTCCGGCTGTTCAACGGCGATCCCCATCCTGGCAACTACCTGTTCCCAGGGAACGGCACGGTGGTCTTCCTCGACTTCGGCAGCGTCAAGATGTTCCGCTCCGCCACCCGGACGCAGATGCAATCCCAGATCGCCGCGGTGCAGGCCAACGACGTCGACCAGATGATGGCCGTGCTCCGCGCGGCGGACTTCCTGCCTGCTGGCCAGCGTATTGACGAAGCCAAGCTGCTGCGCTGGTTCCGCAAGCTCAACGAGCCGATTCTCGAGGATCGCGAGTGGACCTACACCGGCGAGTTTGCCCGCGAGGTGCTGCGCACCACCAGCGACCCTCGCGAGGGCTACTTCGACCTCCTGCGCCGGCTGAACCTGCCGCCCGACTATCTGTTGCTCAACCGGATCCAGATCGGGGTCAACTCGATCCTTGGTCAGCTGGCAGCCACGGCCAACTGGTACCGCATCGCCCAGGAGATGTCCTTCGACGCCGCGCCGGCCACCGATCTGGGACGCCAGGAGGCGGCGTTCATGGCGGCGTCGCCGTTCCGGGCGTAGCGGCGGCCAGACATCGCACGCTCTGGCGGCTCGTGCTGGCACGGTGCCTTGCAGGCATCGGACAGGCTTCGTAGCCTGCCGCCATGTCGCTGGACGCGTTGGAACGCCGGATCGTCGAGGCGGTCGCCGCGCGTCGCGACGAGCTGGTAGCGCTGACCTGCGAGCTGATCCGTTTCGACACCACCGCTCGGGGTGTTGGTGACAAGGCCCGCGACGAGGCCGACCTGCAACACTACCTGGCGCAGCGTCTTGAACGGGCCGGCGCGGCGGTCGATGTCTGGCAACCGGCGGCAAGCGACATCGCCGGTCAACCGTTGATCCCGCCCGGCCTCGGGTTCGACGGCTTCCCGCAGCTGATCGGGCGCTTCGCCGGGTCCGGCACGGGTCGCAGCCTGCTGCTCAACGGCCACATCGACGTCGTCTCACCCGAGCCGCTGGACGGCTGGACCAGCGGCCCCAACGACCCCGAGGTCCGCGACGGCCTGTTGTACGGCCGCGGCGCCTGCGACATGAAAGGCGGGATCGCCGCCATGGTCGTGGCCGCCGAGGTCCTCGCGGCCCAGGGTGTGCGGTTGGCCGGCGACCTGCTGGTCAACACCGTCACCGACGAGGAGACCAGCGGCGCCGGAGGCGTGGCCAGCGTCGCCCACGGCGTACGCGCCGACGGTGCCGTCGTGACCGAACCCACCAGCCTCGACATCGGGGTCGCCTTCCGCGGCAGCACCCTGGCCACCATCACCGTGCCGGGCAGAGCCGGCCACGCCACCGCCCTGCAGCCGCACTGGACCGACGACGGCGCCGTCAACGCCATCGAGAAGTCGGTGATCGTGCTGGACGCCCTGCGCCGCCTGCGCGACGAATGGCGCGGCCGGCCCGATCACCGCCACGCCTACCTGTCAACGCCCAACGTCCTGGTCACCGCGATGGCCGCCGGCCAGTGGGAAGTCAGCTATCCAGCCTCGGCGAGCCTCAGCTGCCACGTCACCTACCTGCCAGCCTCCGCCGACGACCAGGGCGGCGGCAGTGCGGTGCAGCGCGAGGTCGCCGACTGGATCCTGGCGGCAGCCCGGTCGGACGCGTGGCTGGCCGAGCACCCTCCCACCGTCGAGTGGGGTCCGGACTGCCCTCCCGCCGAAGTGCAGACCGCCGAGTCGATCGTGGCGGTGGTCAAAGCGGCCGGCGACGACCTCGGCCAAGGCGGTGCTCTGGCAGGCGCGGACTTCTGGAGTGACGCGGTGACGCTCAACCGCCTGGCCGCCACCCCGGCGGTCGTCGCCGGACCCGGCTCGGTAAAGGTCGCCCACACCGTCAACGAGTACGTACCCGTCGACGACCTCGTGGCCTCCGCTCAGGCTGCGGCCCTGACCGCCATGCGCTTCTGCGGAACGGCACCGTAGGCCCGTTCACCAGCCGTCGTCGAACACCTGCCCCAGCGCGCCGGCGAGGACATCGATGTCGTCGCGGGTGACGCACAGGGGGGGCTTGAGCTTGAGAATGTTCGCGCCGGCACCGGTGGGCTGCACCACGACACCGAGCTCCAGCAGCCGTTGCGAGATTGCGGCGGCCTCGGCGGACGCCGGGCGGGGCGGGTCGCCGACACCGACCAGCTCGATCCCCCGGTACAGGCCGAGACCGTGCAGCGCTCCGGCGAGGGGATGGGCGTCGACCAGCGGGCCCAAGCGTTCGGTCAGGTAGTTCCCGACCTCGCGAGCATTTCGCTGCAGCTGCTCCTCCCGCAGCACGTCGAGGACGGCCAGACCGACCTCGCAGGAGACAGGGCCGCCGCCGACCGACGAGAACAGGTCGTTGGAGCGCCCGAAGGCGTCGGCGATCGCCTGGGTGGTGATCACCGCGGCGACGGGATGACCGTTGCCGGCCGACTTCGCGACCGTGACGATGTCGGGGACGACGCCCTGCTGCTCAAAGGCCCAGAAGTAGGCGCCGAGCCGGCCGTACCCCACCTGTACCTCGTCGGCGATGCACAGACCACCGGCGTCGCGCACCGCCCTGTAGAGCACTTGCAGATAGCCCGGCGGCAGGAGCAGGCCTCCTGAGTTGCCCAGCAGCGGCTCGCTGATGAAGGCAGCCGGAGCACGCCCCTCGATGGCCAGATCGTCAATGACCCGCCGCGAAGCGTCCAGGCGGGCGGCGAGCGTGGCGACGTCATCGCCGAACGCGGGCTTGGGCAGCGGATGGACGGCTGCACTGCTGTCGCGACCGTGCGCGGGCGCCGCCGTGTCCTTGATCGCGGCCGTCCAGCCGTGGTAGCTGGCGTCCAGGCAGAGCACATCGCGGCGCCCGGTGAACTCGCGCGCCAGACGCACCGCGAGGTCGTTGGCCTCGCTGCCGGAGTTGAGTAGGAAGACCGCCTGCAGCGGCGGGGGCACGAGGCCGGCGAGGCGTTCGGCGAACCGACCCATCGCGTCGTACAAGAAGCGCGTGTTGGTGTTGAGCAGTCGCAGCTGCCGGGCGGCCGCCTCCTCGATGCGCGGGTGGCTGTGGCCGACGATGGCGATGTTGTTGATCATGTCCAGGTACCGGCGACCGTCGATGTCGTACAGCCACTGACGCCAGCCGCGCTCCATGCGTCGCGGCGTCGGGGGGTAGTACAGGCGCTGCGGGCTGGCAACGAAGCGGCTGCGGCGTGCCAGCACCGACTCGGTGGACTCCGAGGCCGCGGCGACGCCGAGACCCAGGAGGGGTCCTGGATCGGGGCACAAGGACAGCCACGCCCGCGACAGTGACGCCGGCACCAGCCCCGGGAGCCGGTCGAGCGGCCCATCGGCGAGCTGCACGTGCACGTGAGCCGGCAGACGCTGGTCAGCCGCTGGCGGGGCGACTCGCCCCAGCGGCTGACCGCGCCGCACGTCGTCACCGGCGGAGGCTGCCGGCACCATGCCGCCCAGCCGCAACCTGAGACCGTCGTCAATTGCCAGCAGGATCTCGGTTGCCTCGCATCGCAGCACGCGACCGTCGAGCGGGGCGAGCACCGGCGTCTGCTCGGGCAGGAACAGGTCTGCGCCGAGGTGCACCGTCGCCGGCTCATCCGGACCTGGCTCCTCGTCCACCACGAGTCGCGCCTCACCGTGGCGCCCTACGGCCAGCGCTTCGGCCGAGGCGGTTTCCGCACGAGCGATCGCCGCAGCGATCGCGACAGCGTCGCGCCAACCGCCTTGGCGCAGGTCGTCGGTCCGCACCGACAGGTCGACTGCGACTGTGCGACGTTGCCCCAACCCCTCGACAACGGGACCCGCGTCCTGCCAATGCCGGCGGCCCGGCGCCGGCATGGACAGACCGCAGGCTTCGCGGAACATCGCATGGGCCAGTGGCTCAGGGATGGCGGCGATCGCCTCGAGTCCTCGCCAGCCTCGATCTACCGACGTGACGACGTAGCGGTTGTCCGGTTCCAGCGCGGCCTGGTGCTCACCGCTGACCGCCGACAGCGCTGCCCTGGCGGCCAGCAGCGCGGGCAGGGCAGCGATCTCGTCCTCGCGCAGCGGCAGCGCCGCGTGGAATCCAGCAACGACCTGCGCGGCATCGTGCAAGGGGCGCGCGCCGGCGCGGGAGGCCATGGCGGCGGCCAGCACGGCGCACTCCGCAGCCAGCCATGAGCGCGCGATGTCGCCGAAGTCGATCAGGCCGCACGGGGTCGGCCGTCCCGCGCCATCACGGCCCGCGAGCACGTTCCAATCGGTCACGTCGCCGTGGATCGCTTGGCGACGAAGGCTCGCATCCAGCCGATCGAGCGTCTCGGCCGCCCGAGCCACGGTGTGCTCGGCCAGCCAGCGGCGCTGCTCGTCCGCAACCAACGGGGCGTATGCGCCCACGACATCGGCGGCGCGCCGTACGTCCCACTGCAGCATCCGGTCAAGGGCCGGGTGGTCGAACGACGCTAGGGCCGCAGCCACCCTTGCCGCCAGGCCGCCGGTGGCACGAAGGACGCCGGCGGCGAGGTACCCGGCCGCCATCAGTGTCGAGCCCTCCAGATACGTCAGCAGCCGCACCTGGTAGGAGCCACGTTCATGTTCGACCGTCACCACATCGTTGCCGTCGACCGCCGGCAGCGCCGACGGCACGGGATCGCGCAGCCTGGCGGCGACGTGCTCCATGGCTCGGTTCTGTAGGTCTACCTCGAGTCGCGTGAACGCCGGGTTGGCGACCTTGAGCACGTAGCGGCCGCTGTTGGCATCGACCAGGAAGTTCCGGTCCTGGTGGCTGCCCAGCTCCGTCACCGTGCCGTCGACGCCGAAGCTCGCCCTGGCGATGGCAGCGGCCGCTGCCGCGTCCAGGCGCGGCACTCGCAGCTCCCGCCCGATGAACGAGCTGGATTGTCCCACGACGCCCGTGCCGGGTGTTCGACCTACAGGAGGAGAACGGCTGCTAGTAGGCCGGTTCTTTGGGCGCCAGGATCCACAGGATGACGTACACCAGTTCGCCGGCGCCGAATACCCCGAACAGGAGGAACGCCAAGCGCACAGTGGTGACGTCCCACCCCAGCCAGTTGGCGACGCCGGCGCACACCCCGGCGATCATCTTGCCGCGACGCGGTCGGACGAGTTTGCGGCTTGCCATCGTCGCTTCCCTTTCTTGCGGGTTCAGACCTCGGGATCCAGCTCCAGCGCCAAGGAGTTGATGCAGTAGCGCTGCCCGTTCTCGCCGGGACCGTCGTCGAAGACGTGGCCGAGGTGACCGCCGCAGCGGCGGCAGACGACCTCGGTGCGCGTCATGCCGTGGCTGCGGTCGCTGTGCAGCTCGACGGCTTCGGCGACCGAGGGCTCGGTGAAGCTCGGCCACCCGGTGCCGGAGTTGAACTTGGTCTGTGAGCTGAACAGCTCGGCTCCGCAGGCGGCGCAGCGGTAGGTGCCGTCGTCCTTGGCGTGCACGTACTTGCCGGTGAAGGGCGGCTCGGTGCCCTTGCGGCGCAGCACGTCGTACTGCTCCGGCGTGAGCTCGGCCTGCCACTCCTGCTCGGTCTTGGTTACCTCAGCGCTCATCTGCCTGCCTCCGCTGGTCGACACGTGCTTCCCCCACGCTAGCGCCCGCTTGCACCCGAGGGCACCGCGGCCACCCCCGGTCCAGGTGGCGCCTGGTCCGAGGGTGGGCCCATCAGCGACGCTCAGCTCGCCGCGATGCCCAGTGGTGCAGCGGTGCCGCTGCCGGGATGGGCCTGCACGACCTGCAGGAGCATCAGGCGGCCGTCCCCGGCGATCCGGAAGGCGCTGATCGTGCCGTCGAAGCTGTTCAGCTGGTACAGGTACCTGCTGTAGCGGCTCAAGGCGAGGTCGCTGGCGCCGGTGTGGACCTCGCCCTCGGCTGGGTCGGCGGCCTTGGCCTGCAGTAGCCGTAGCGAGCCGTTGTCGCCGACGCGGTAGCTGGAGATCCGCCCCTCGCCGAAGAAGCTCGTGGTGTAGCCGTACTTACCGTCGTCGGTGACCACGAACCAGCAGGTGTCCGTGCCGCCGTTGTGCACCGAGCGGCTGGTCGCCCGCAGGCGGCCTCGGTCGCTGACGGTGTAGCCGGCGGCCGCGCCCCTGCCTGGGCCGAGGATGCCGTCGAACTGCTCGGTGGTGAGCAGGGCGCCTCGCTTGTTGAACGTGAACCCGAACGGGCCTTGCCCCGTCGCGTCGAAGATGCGCTGGCGACCGAGGGTTCCGTTGTCCTTGACCACGAAGGTGTTGATGACGCCCTCGTCTTCGCTGGCCTGTCCGGCGGTACGCGCGAACCGCTCCGTCACCACGAGCACGTCGCCGCTGGGGTCAAACGACACCTGCGCGCAGCCAGAATCGCGCTGGCCGGACAGGTGCCGTGTGGACCCGGGAATCGGCGTGAGCTGCCCACCCGCGGTCACCCGGAAACCGGTGACGCTCGGTCGCGCCCCCTGCGTGCAGTTGAGTGGCGTCAAACCGTCCACGGTCTCACCACTGTTCAGCACGTAGACGACGCCCCGGTTGACGGTGACGCTGACCGGCTTGGCGCCACCCGAGTTCTGCACCTCCACCAGCGCCAGCTTGCGGCGGTGGACCCGGAACACCGAGAGGTTGTCGCTGCCGGCGTTGGTGGCGAACAGCAGCCGCCCGTAGTTGAGCAGGTTGTTGGGCGCGGCCTCACCTCGGGCGGAGCCCAGCACCAGGCCGTTGGCCGAGTCCTCGAAGCCACCGGAGCCGGTGCCCTTCGTGGAGAAGCTCCCGGCGGGGGCCAGCGTGCCGTCCGAGCTGCGGCTGAACGCCACCACCCGGTTGCCGGCGGGGTCGTTGGACAGGCCGTAGACGGCGCCGCGGCGAAGGTCGACGTCGCTGCTCGTCCGGGGCCGCTGCCCACCAGCCTGCGCCGATCCGCCGCCGACGGCGAACAGGTACAAGCTGCCGGCCAGCAGGAGTGCCAACGCCAGTGCAATTCTTCGTGCCGGTGGTGCTAACGCAATGGTGCGCATTCGATGCCTCCTGAAACGATCCGATAAGGACAACGATCACCTTGTCAGGAGGACGCTCAGGAGTCGAGCAAACGATGAAGTTGTTTCGCACACCGCAATATTCCAGCTAGATGTAATATTACGATTTGGTGCTAAGCCTATCGGCGAAGTCAGCGCGATGCCGCAAAATGCCGCAAGCGACAGACCTTGGTGATGTGCATGCGAGGCCGGGGCGGGAATCGAACCCGCTCGTAAGGGATTTGCAGTCCCCTGCCTTCCCACTTGGCTACCCGGCCGCCCGAAGCCGCCCTGCGGCGACCACACCTTGATGGGCCGCCCTGCGGCGACCACACCTGGCGGAACGCGCGGCAGTGTCGCACACGCCCTTGGCCAGCGACAACGCGCCGGCGGCGGCGCGATCAGCCCTTGCTGGCAGGGTCGCGCGACGCCTTGGCCGCCCGGCGCAGCACTTCACCCAGGAGCGTAGCCCACGCCACGACCCCCAGCACGGCCGCGCAGCCAGGCAGCTTGCGCGCCTTGGTGGGATCGAGCTTGCGGAAGCGGCCCCGCCG
Organism: Euzebyaceae bacterium; assembly: GCA_013698135.1. GTDB lineage: Bacteria > Actinomycetota > Nitriliruptoria > Euzebyales > Egibacteraceae > JACCTL01. The sequence goes on from JACCVM010000026.1 coordinate 37,544, forward strand.
GGTGATGTATGGCGCGATCCGGTCGTCGGGGCTCAGCCGCGGCGCCCTGCGCGGTACCGGCTGCCGCGGCGAGGACCCAGACCCTGGCTGCGTCACATGCGCTCGATCATCGCGTCGGCGAACTCGCTGGTCTTGACCTGGGTTGCGCCTTCGGTCTGGCGGGCGAAGTCATAGGTGACGATCTTGTCGGCGATCGCGGCCTCGAGCCCGGTCACGACCCGATCGGCAGCCTCGTCCCAGCCCATGCGCCGCAGCATCATCTCACCCGACAGGATCACCGAGCCGGGGTTGACCTTGTCTTGGCCCGCGTACTTTGGCGCGGTCCCGTGGGTGGCCTCGAAAATCGAGTGGCCGGACTCGTAGTTGATGTTGCCGCCGGGAGCGATGCCAATACCGCCGATCTGCGCGGCCAAAGCATCGGAGATGTAATCGCCGTTGAGGTTCATCGTGGCGATGACGTCGTACTCCTGGGCGCGGGTCAGCACCTGCTGCAGCATCGCGTCGGCGATGACGTCTTGCACCAGCACCTTGTCGCCGGGATCGCCACCGCAGTCCTCCCACGACACGGCCTTGTCAGCGAACTCGTCGCGGACGAGGTCGTAGCCCCAGCGGCGGAAGGCTCCCTCCGTGTACTTCATGATGTTGCCCTTGTGCACCAGGGTGACCGAGCGCCGATGCTGGTCGACAGCGAGTTGCAGGGCCGCACGGATCAGGCGCTTGGAGCCGGTCTCGCTCACGGGCTTGATACCCAGCCCCGAGTCAGCGCGGATGTCCCAGCCGTAAGCGTCGCGCAGGAACTCCAGCAACCGCTTGGCCTCCTCGCTGCCGGCCATCAGCTCCTTGCCCGCGTAGACGTCCTCGGTGTTCTCGCGGAAGATGATCATGTCGACGTGCTCAGGGTGGCGAACCGGGCTGGGGACGCCGGTGAACCACCGCACGGGACGCAGGCACACGTACAGGTCCAGAATCTGGCGCAGCGCCACGTTGAGACTGCGAATCCCCTCCCCCACCGGTGTGGTGAGCGGTCCCTTGATGCCGACCAGGTGGGATCGGAAGGCCTCGACGGTGTCTTCGGGTAGCCAGTCGCCCACCTCGTCGTAGGCCTTCTGGCCGGCAAGGACCTCCTTCCAGACAATCCGCTTCCCGCCGTCGTAGGCCTTGTCGACGGCGGCGTCGAACACGCGGACCGAGGCAGCCCAGATGTCGGGGCCCGTCCCATCACCCTCGATGAAGGGGATGACCGGCTCGTCGGGGACCTGCAGGCCCTGATCGGTCTTGGTGATGATGTCGGCCACGGCATTCTCCTGTGGATGGGGTTGGCCGAGGATAACGCCCATCGGGCTATCCGAGCCCAGCGGTGGCAGCCGCACACGCGGGAGGGTCGGGCGAGGGCCATGAATGGTCAAGAATGACGATGGTGTGACCGAGGCCAGGCCCGACCCTTGGGAAAGGACATCGATGTCCCGTCTCGGAGGCTGCCTTGAGAACTCGCCGTGCTGCTGCGCCGCGGCCCGTCCCCGGTACGCACGTGCCGCTGTGCGGCCACGGTGGCGACCCGGTCCGCGCCTTCCCGTCGGTCACCAAGGGCGACGCAACTCCCGCGAACGCGCTGGACGCGGACGCCGACACGGCCTCTGCGGGCTGCCTGGACGGCGGCACCAGCGGGAGGCGCATCGAGGTGCCGCCGTACCAAAGGACCGAGCGAATCGCTACAGCACCATGCTGGCCACCATGCGCAACGTCCTGGTGGAGCTGACGCCAACCTGAGCAGCGCCGGCGCCGGAGTAGTCCGCCATGTCGAAACAGAGACGCCCAGGATGACATCGTCACCACCAAGCCCGCACGATGGCATCGTCACCACCGAGCCCGCAGATATCGGCTCGCAGTACGCCGGCTATCTCTACGGCGACGACACCGCCAACCTGATCGACGGCAAGGCTGGTAACGACGAGCTGTCCGGTGGCGACGGCGACGATCGGGTGTACGGCAGCGGTGGCAACGACCGGCTGTTCCTCGGTCAGGGCATGGACAACGCCATCGGCGGGTGCGAGACCAAGGTCGCGGCGCCTTAGCCGTCCACCCTCGCCCGTGCCGGCCGTTGTTATTGACCGCGCATGCCGCGGAACAGATCTCGGAACATGGTGCCGATCTCGAAGGCCGTCACGTCGAAGAAGCTAAGCACCACCAGGATCAAGACCGCCCAGAGAATTGCCTTCATGAAGTCGGACATCCTTTACCACCTCGCTGTTCTTGGTCGGGTGAGACTAGCCCAAACTGTCCCAAAGGTCACTCATCTAAGCGCGCCTCCATCGGATCGGGGATGCGGCCGAGCGCCCAATCCCGCTCGCGCAACGCCCAGGCGGAGACCTCCGACGGGTCACGCACTGGCCCGAAGTCGTGCAGCAGCTGGTCTTCGGTGGACACCGAGTCCACGCTGACCGCCCCGCGGTTGAGGAACGGACCAACGAACGGCGCGGCCCGCACCGAGTCCAACGGCACCGGGGTCGTCCGCTTCAACAGGAACAGGCCTCGGGTGCGAAGGATGCGCTGGTGGTTGGTGGTCACCAGCATGTCGACGCGCCAACCGATCACCGCCAGCACGCTCCACGCGGCGACGTAGGTGACCACCGCCACGGCCAGCGCCTCGACACCGGCCACCTGCCACAGCACCCAAGCGCTGATGAGCTCGGCGCCGGTGACCGCACCACCGGCCCAGCGGTCCGGCACCCGGCGGGACACCACGAAGCCGTGCGCGACCGCCAGCACGGGCACGGACGCAGCGAGCGGCAGGTTGATGATGACCAGGAACGACACGGCGACACCAAGCAGGGGAAGCACCAGGTACAGCCAGTCGAGGTGGACGACGACGCGATGCCGCTCACCCCTGTGCCAAGACAGGACCGCGCGCAGCCGCCGTTCCTCGATGCGATCGAGGGCGGAACCGCCGACCCGGATCACCTGGGTCCTACCGTCCTCGGCCATCCCGAACCAGCGGCTCCCGCGCCACCTGGGTGGGCCGGTCATCACGAGCTCCCATCGGGCAAACGGTGCAGCGGGCACCACGAAAGTAGCGGTCCGAACCCCTCGGGCCCGGGAACCTGGCCGCTCCACCGGCGCGGAGGCGTTAAGGGCTCCAGGTGTCGTGGGCGCGGCAGGTCTCGAACCTGCGGCCAAGGGATTATGAGTCCCCTGCTCTAACCGACTGAGCTACGCGCCCGGGCAGCGCTGAGGCTACAACCGCCGCCGGCGTGCGCCTGGGACAAGCACCGCCCGGGCTGGGCCCAGATGTCCCACCCTCGTGAGAGGGTCGCTGCATGGGCTAGCGGCGAAAGCTGGTGGAACGCGACGCCGCCCGAGCGCTGCGCTCGCAGGGCCTGACCATGCCCGCCATCGCCGAGCGCCTCGGCGTGTCCCGCAGTTCAGTGTCGCTGTGGACCCGCGACGTGCCGTTCCAGCCGCCCACCCGGCCAGACCGCCGAGCGTGGACGCCGGACCGCCGCCCAAGCGCTCTGCACCTGCGCAAGCTCGCCGAAATCGAGCAACTCCAGTCATGGGGCCGCGAAGAGGTTGGCAGCCTTTCGCGACGCGAGTTGCTGCTGTGCGGAGCGATGCTCTACGCCGGGGAGGGTGGCAAGCGGGACGGTTGCGTGAAGCTCGCTAACAACGACTGGCGACTCGTGGCCTTCTTCTGCACCTGGCTGCGGCAGTGCTTCGACATCGATGAACACCGGCTCCGAGCGCAACTCTACCTACGTGAGGGGTTGGACCTTGAAGCGGCCGAACAGTTCTGGTCGCGGGCAACCTCAATCCCTCGGAGCAACTTCGGCGTCGCCTACCGCGCCGTTCCCGATGCGACCATCCGACACAGCAAGCATGTGCATGGCTGCTGCACCGTCCGCTACAGTTGCTCGCACACCCACCGTGCCGTGATGGGCGTCATCGCGGCCCTCGTGGACGCCGATCCGGGGTAGCTCAACTGGCGGAGCAGGGCGCTGTTAACGCCAAGGTTGTGGGTTCGAGTCCCACCCCCGGAGCGCTCAGCGGCCCCCGTTCACGTCGGCGGGGGCCGCTGCCGTTGGGCCGCATGGTTAGCACCTTGGGCGAGCGGGATAGGTAGCAACTGAACCCACGACCACGGGAGTTGATAGGTATGAGAAAGAACTTGGGCGTGATTTCTGGCCTGGCTGTCGGCTATGTCCTGGGGACGAAGGCCGGTCGGGAGCGCTACGAGCAGCTCCGCGACCTCGGTCGTCGGATCGCCGGCTCCGACGCCGGCCAGCAGCTGCAGGCCGAGGCCCGCCAGGTCAAGGATCGGGCCGGTGCGGTCATCGGCGGCAAAACCAACGAGGGCGTCGCCAAGGTCAGCGAGCTGATCCACAGCGACGACGAATCGGCGTCGGGCACCACCCCACAGTCCATCTGATCCCCGCCCGCCGGCCCGCCTGACGGCTGGCCCACCCTGGCTGAGTCGGGCTAGGAGTCGAGATAGCCGCGGAGCTTGCGGCTGCGCGAAGGATGACGCAACTTCGACAGCGTCTTCGACTCGATCTGGCGGATGCGCTCGCGGGTGACGCCGAACTCGGCGCCGACCTCCTCCAGCGTGTGCGGCTGACCGTCGGCCATGCCGAACCGAAGCCGGATCAACCTGCGCTCCCGTTCCGACAGGCTGTGCAGAACCCCGGCGATCTCCTCCTGCAACAGGACCAAGCTAGCGGCGTCGATCGGCACCACCGCCGCGGAGTCCTCGATCAGGTCCCCGATGCTGTGCTCGTCCTCGCCGACGGGAGTTTCCAGGCTGATCGGCTCCTGTGACACCTTGATGATCAGCCGGACCTTGTCGGCAGCGAGCTCCATCTGCGCAGCGAGCTCCTCGGGCGTCGCCTCGCGCCCGAGCACCTGCAACAGTTCACGTTGCACGCGGGTGAGTTTGTTGATGGTCTCGACCATGTGCACCGGAATGCGGATGGTCCGCGCTTGGTCGGCGATGGCCCTGGTGATGGCCTGCCGGATCCACCACGTCGCATAGGTCGAGAACTTGTAGCCCTTGGTGTAGTCGAACTTCTCGACCGCTCGGATGAGACCGACGTTGCCTTCCTGAATGAGGTCCAGCAGCACCAGCCCCCGCCCCAGGTAGCGCTTGGCGATGGACACCACGAGGCGGAGGTTCGCCTCCACCAGTTGGCGCTTGGCCTGCTGGCCTCCGCGTTCCAGGCGGCCCAGCGAGGCCTGCCACACAGCTGACGGTGGGGGGTCGCGGTGCAGGAGCGCGGTGCTGGCCAGCCCCGCCTCGATCCGCTTGGCGAGGTCGACCTCCTGCTCGGCGCTGAGCAACGGCACCCGCCCGATCTCGGACAGGTACAGCCGGACCGGGTCGTTGGCCGGCGTCGGCAGCGATAGCTCATCGAGCCGCCGGCGCCTGCGGTTCCCGGGCGCGGGAGCCCTTGGACTGCTCGCCGGCGCTGGGGACGGCGCACCGGCATCCGGGGTCGTGGTGGTGGTCATGTGGTCACCGCCTGTCGGACTAGGCGTCCCTCCCCTCGACCAGATCGCGCCGGCGCCGCTCCAGCTCGTAGCGCCGGGTGGTCAGCCGCCGCCGCTGGGCCGGGTCGAGCTGCTCACCCACACGCGCCACCTGCTCCCAGATCGCGTCGATCTCGCGCTGCACCGCCGCTGCCCGCAATCCTGCCACCCATTCGGCGACCTTTTTTGCGTCCGCCGCGTGCCGGGCCTCCGTCAGCGCCAGCGCCCGCACCCGCGATCGCGTGTCGTCGTCTGGAAGCAAGGCCAGCACGGCACCGAGGTTGCCCGGCGGTGCCTCGCTCAGCGCTTCGAACAACGTCCGTGACAGCGGAGCGCGGAAGTCATCAGCCGTGACCAGCTTCCAGGCGGCTGGCAGCAAGGCGGGCATCTGCAGCGCCGCTTGGAGCACCTCGCGTTCCAGCAGCAGCTGCGGGTCAGCATGGGTCGCCGCGGCGAGGTCACCCGGCAAGCGGTGCCCGGCGGTCGGCGCGGAGCTGGTCGGGGCGCCCGAGCCGCTTGGCGACGCTGCGGGAGCGAGCGGCGCGTCGCGGTGGGCGCCGACCTCGGCGTCGAGCTCGCGCTCGATGCGGTCGGCCGACAACCGCACGGCCGGGGCGACGAGGTCGCGGATGTAGGAGTAGCGCAGAAAGCGGTCGTCGAGCCGAGCCAGCAGCGGGAACGTCCGCCGGTAGGCGTCCACCTGACCCTCGGGAGTGCTGACGTCGGCTCCCCGCAGCAGGTGCTCGATCTGGAACTCCACCGCGGTCTTGACGCTTGCCAGCGCGGCCTCGACCGCCGCCTCGCCTTCCCCCGCCAGGTCTGCTGGATCCTTGCCGGGTGGCAGTGGTAGCACACCGACCTCTCGCAACTGCGCCTCGTCGGCCAGTGCGCGGGCACGCTCCGCCGCGGCGAAACCGGCGTCGTCGGCGTCGAGAGCCAGGACCACTCGGGGGGTGAACTTCTCCAACGCTCTGAAATGGTCGGCCGTCAGGGCGGTGCCGCAGGTGGCGACGGCGTGACGGATCCCCGCGGAGTGCAGGCCGATCACGTCCATGTAGCCCTCGACGACGAGCACTACCTGCCGCCGCGTGACCTCCGAGCGGGCCCAGTTCAGGGCGTACAGGGTCTGAGACTTCTTGTAGACGATCGACTCCGAGGAGTTGATGTACTTGGGCGGCGGCCCCTCCCGCGGCCCGGTCCGCAGCACCACCCCCGGCAGCACCCGCCCGCCGAACGCGACCACGTCCTTGCCGCCGGCGTCCAGGATCGGGAAGACGACACGCCCTCGGAAGCGGTCGATCTGTCCCCGAGGCCCTCGGCTGGCCAGGCCGGCGTCGGTGACCTCCTCGTCGGAGTAGCCCTTGCCCCTGAGGTGACGCACGAGCGCGTCCCACTGGTCGGGTGCCCACCCGAGTCCGAAGTGGTCGGCCTCGGCGCGTCCGAGGCCGCGACTGCGCAGATAGTCGCGGGCCGGCTCGCCATCCTCGGCCGAGAGGTGCTCGCGGTAGAACGCCGCGGTGTCGCCGAGCGCCTGCGTCAGGCGGGTACGGCGGCCCAAGGCCTTGGCCTGACCAGGGGACAGCTCGGCGTAGTGCAGCTGGAAGCCCACCATCCGGGCGAGCCGCTCCACGGCTTCGGGGAAGCTCAGCGCCTCGATCTTCTGCAAGAACCCGTAGACGTCACCACCCTCTCCGCAACCGAAGCAGTGGAAGTAGCCGCGGGCGGAGTCCACGGTGAACGAGGCGGTCTTCTCGGCGTGGAAGGGGCACAGTCCCTTGAGCGTGCTGCCCGCCCGCTTCAGGGACGTGTAGTCCCCGACGACCACGGCGATGTCGGCCCGCTCGCGGAGCGCCTGGACGTCCTCGTCGTTGATGCGGCCGGCCACCGGCTTCCTTCCCCGACAACACCCGGCAGTGTATGTCCCGCACGCGGGGGCGCGGGCGGGAACAGCGGCGGCATGGCTCAGCCTGTGGACGGCGCCTGGGCTCCCGGCGCCCTTACCGAGGCTCAGTTGGTGGGCAGGAACAGGCGGGCGAACTCGGCCAGCGCATAGCCGTCCGTCATGCCCGATACGTAGTCGCACACGCGTTCGATCAGCGGCGCGTCGCCGCGGAACTCCAGCGGCAGGCGCTCGGGGTTCTCCAGGTAGAACACCGTGATGCTGCGCAGGCAGTGGATCGCGCGGTCGCGCTCTGCGTTGGACTCCGGACGCAGGTAAACCCGCTCGAACAAGAAGTCGCGCAGCAGGTGTTGCAAGTCGTTGATGCCCGGGCTGAGGGCCACCACCGGCCGGTCGAGGCAGTTGGCGATGACGTCGGTCACCATCGTGGTGATGCGCTGGGAAGTGGTCTCCCCCAGCGACAGGCGCACCTCGACGGGCACGTCATCGACGTCGAGCACCCCGGCCCGGAAGGCATCGTCGAGGTCGTGGTTGAGGTAGGCGATCCGGTCGGCCAGTCGCACCACCTGCCCCTCGGCGGTCGCCGGTTCGGGCATGGCCCATGGGTGGTTGAGGATCCCGTCGCGGACCTCCCACGTCAGGTTGAGGCCACGCCCGCCGCGTTCCAGTCGCTCGACGATCCGCACGCTCTGCTCGTTGTGCCGGAACGGCTCCGTGGTGAAGACCGACAGGGCTTCTTCCCCGGCATGGCCGAAGGGCGTGTGCCCAAGGTCGTGGCCCAGTGCGATGGCCTCGACCAGATCCTCGTTGAGCCGGAGACCGCGCGCCATCGTGCGCCCGATCTGGGCCACCTCCAGCGTGTGGGTCAGCCGCACCCGATAGTGGTCGCCAGCGCGGATGAAGACCTGCGTCTTGTCCTTGAGGCGGCGGAACGCCTTGGAATGGGTGATGCGGTCGCGGTCCCGCTGAAAGGCGGTGCGCAGTGGGTCGGGCTCTTCGTAGCGGTCCCGACCCTTGGATTCGACCGCGAGCGTGGCCCACGTCGACAGGCTGGCGCGCTCGAGCTCTTCGGTGCGCTCCCGGACTTGCGTCAGCGGCTTCACTGCGGCCAATCGTAACATCGGTGGTATTCGCCTCTCCCGAGGCGACCCGGTCGCTGTGGAGGAGCGATGGAACCGGTCCGACCCGCTCAGCTGCGCACTGCCGCACGGATCGCCGACGCCCTGGTCTACGCGGTGGGGCTGGCCGGCGTGGTAGCCGGCGCGCTGTTGCTGCGCCGCGGCGACATCGGTTTCGCGATCGTCGCGTGGTGCTTGACGTTCGTGGCCGGCGCAGGTCTGCGGCTGGCCGCCTGGCTGACCAGGGGGGTGGCCGATCTGCTGGAACGGCAAACCCGCATCGAAGAGGGGATCACCGATCTGCGCACCGAGCGTGTGGCCCGCGACCGCGAGGCCGCGCCACCCGACCCCTACGGCCGTTGGGGCTCCGGCTGGCACTGAGCAACCGGGTCAGGTCAGGGTGAGGCGCTCGCCGAGGTAGCCCGGCAGCCGGTCGATCGACACCCGCTCCTGGATCATGGTGTCGCGGTCGCGCACCGTCACCGCGGAGTCCTCCTCGACGGTCTGGAAGTCGACGGTGACGCAGAAGGGGGTGCCTACCTCGTCCTGCCGGCGATAGCGGCGCCCGATGGCCCCGGCGTCGTCGTATTGCGCCGGCCAACGACGCTTGAGCACGTCGCTGACCTGCCGCGCGGTCGGCACCAACTTGGCGTTGCGTGACAGCGGCAGCACCGCCACCTTCACCGGTGCCAGGGCGTGGTGCAGGCGCAGCACCACCCTTCGGTCCGTCCCGCCCTTGGCGGCCGGCGCCTCCTCTTCGCGGTAGGCGTCGATGAGGAAGGTCAGGGCGCAGCGGTCGACGCCGACGGCCGGTTCCACGACGTAGGGGACGTAGCGCTCGTCGCGCTCCTGGTCGTAGTAGGACAGGTCGCGCCCGCTGAACTCGGCGTGCCGGCGCAGATCAAAGTCGGTGCGGTTGGCGACACCCTCCAGCTCGTTCCAGGCGAACGGGAAGCGGTACTCGAAGTCGACGGTGGCCTTCGAGTAGTGCGACAGCTCCTCGGCGGAATGGTCGCGCACCCGCAGATTTTCAGCGCGGAGTCCGAGGCCTGCATACCACTGCCAGCGCTGGGCGATCCAGTACTCGTGCCACGCTTCGTCGGTGCCAGGACGGACGAAGAACTCCATCTCCATCTGCTCGAGCTCGCGGAC
>JACCVM010000039.1 GCA_013698135.1 Euzebyaceae bacterium
GGCCACACGGTCCAGGAACGAGCGCTACTCAATCGTCGTCGGCCACACAGTGCGGGAACCAGCGCTACGAAATGCCGGGCTGGTCGAGCCATGCCACGCGGGTGATCACGGTGCCGCCCTCACTGACCTCCGCCGACCCGGCGACGTCAAAGCCCCACTGCCGTAGCGGGGCTACGAGCGGCGCGGCTGGCTCGCTCGAGCTGCCGTAACTGCACAGGATGAGCCGGCCGCCGGGGGCGAGCAGCTCTGCCAAGCAGCGCTGGACGAGGTCGCGACGCTCGTGCTCGAGCGCCACCTCCAGCTCGGTGCGCACGAAGTCGTAGCGCCGCGCCGGCCGCCAGGCGGTCACGTCGCCGACGTGGAGGTGGTCGGCCGAGCAATGCAGCCGTTTGCGCGCCAGCTCGGCCAGCGGCGCGGACAGCTCCAAGCCGTGGGGCTCGAGCCGGTGCCCGTCCTCGGCCGCCCACGCAACCACCGACTCCAGCAGCAAGCCGTTGGCGCAGCCGACGTCGAAGAAGCTGCCGTCGCGGTCGATCGCCGACACAATGACCCGGCGGGCGTGCTGCCAGCGCGCGGCGTCGCCGGTGAAGCCGGACCCGCCCCGGCTGTCGGGCGCGGTGAGGTAGGCGTCCTCCAGCAGCGCGAGCGTCCGCGCGTTCCACTCGTCCTGGGTGGGTGTGGTTTCCATGTGCCCTCGGATGCTGCTCCCGCGCAGAAGGTGCTCGCGCCCGTGTCACACCGGTGCGCCATCATGGCAGCATGCACCTTGATCTCGTGCGTGAGCTGAAGCAGGACCTGATCCGGCCGCAGGGCCCCGGCGGAGAGGTATCAGTCCAGGACTCGTCGCCATCCACAGCGCAGCTCGCGGCGAAATCGACGTCCGCTACATCGGTCGCGTGACCAAGCTGGGCGCAGGCTCAGCGCAGCAGCAAACGGCAACGACCCGTGCTGATCGGCTCCTCGGTCGGCCACCACGCGGCCACCGCGGGGACGGTGGTGCCTTCCGCCCGTCGCCGAAGGGCACTACACCGCGGCGTCCCGCCTGCCGATGCATTCATTCGTGCGTCGGTGGCTACCGGTCTTGGTTGCGTGCGCCCTGTCGACGGCAGGGTGCTCCCAGCTTGTGCAGGTCGAGGCCGTTGCGTTGCGGGCCAAGCCGGCGCCCAACGCCGAGCAGACCCTGGTGTACGCCGCGGACGGGTCGGTCATCGCGACGCTGCGCGTGCAGAACCGCGTCACCATCGACCGTGATGACGTTCCGCAGGTCCTCGTCGACGCGGTGCTGGGCGCCGAGGACCGCCGCTTCTACCGCCATGACGGCATCGACGTACGGGCCATCGCCCGTGCCGCGCTCGCCAACCAACGGGCCGGCACTGTGGTGCAGGGCGGATCGACGATCACCCAGCAGTTGGTCAAGAACCGCTACTTCCGCGACGCACCCCAGACGCTGCGGCGCAAGAGCGCCGAAATGCGGCTCGCCTTGCGTGTCGAGCTTGAACGCAGCAAGGACGAGATCCTCACCGACTACCTGAACACCATTTACCTGGGCGAAGGCGCCTACGGCGTGCAGGCCGCGGCGCGCCACTACTTCGGCATCGACGCCGCCCGCCTGCGATTGCCGCAGGCGGCGCTGCTGGCCGGGCTGATCCGTTCCCCAGAGACCAACTCCCCCTCACGACACCCCGTCGCAGCACGCGCGGCCAGGCGTCGCGCCCTCGCCGGCATGGTGGCCACCGGCGCGATCGGACCTCGTAGGGCGCGGTGGGCCGCTGGCCAGCCCCTCGGGGTCCGGGCCAGGGCGGCTTCTCCCACCACCCGGTACCCGTACTTCGTCGAGTACGTCAAGCGCGTGCTGCTGGCCAACCCCGCGCTGGGACCCGACGAGGCCAGCCGCGTGAGCGCCCTGTACCGCGGCGGCCTGCGCATCCACACGAGCATCGATCCGAACCTGCAGGCCAAAGCCGAGGCGGCGGCCAGCGCGCATCTTCCCGACAACAGCGACCCTGAGGTCGCCATCGCCGTCATCCGGCCCCGCAGCGGCCGCGTGGTGGCGGCGGTGGGCGGACGGGACTTCCGCCGGCTGCAGTTCGACCTGGCGACCCAGGCGCACCGCCAGCCCGGCAGCGCCTTCAAGACCTTCGCCCTAGTGGCGGCCCTGCGCAGCGGCATGCGCTTGGACGATCTGGTGGACAGCGGCTCGGCAACGCTGCTGGGCAGCGACGGCGACGACCCGTGGCCAGTCAGCAGCTCAACCGTGGGACAGCTGTCGCTGGACCGGGCGCTGGCGCTGTCATCCAACGGCGCCTTCGCCCGGCTGGCCGTGGAGCTCGGGGGTCCTCGCATCGCCGAGCAGGCGCAGGCGATGGGCGTGACCTCCGACACCGGCAGCAACGATGCGATCGTGCTCGGCGGGTTGCGCCACGGCGTGACACCACTGGAGATGGCGTCGGCCTACGCCACGCTGGCCAACACCGGCATCCACGTTCCGCCCATGCCGATCGTCAAGATCACCGACGCCGAGGGCAGCCTGCTGTGGCACCCGACGCCCGACCCGCGCGTGGCCGTGGACCCCGAGAACAGCTATCTCAGCACGCAGGCGCTTCAGGAGGTGGTCGAGTCTGGCACCGGCCAGGCGGCCCGACTTCCACGTCCAGCGGCGGGCAAGACCGGCACCACCCAGAACTATCGCGACGCGTGGTTCGTTGGCTTCACACCGCAGCTGGCTGCGTCGGTCTGGGTCGGCCACACGCGCCCGCGCCCGATGTACGACGTGCATGGCGTCTCGCGCGTGGAGGGCGGGACCTTCCCGGCGCGCATCTGGCAATCCTTCATGACCGCGGCTCTGGCGGGCAAGCCCGTACGGCCCTTCCCGTACCCGTCGAGGTTGGCGGTCACGGTGCGCGTAGATCCGGCCAGTGGCTTGCTGGCCGCCCCGTGGTGCGCTCCCGGTGTGGTCCACACGGCCCTGCCCAAGCAGCTTCCCACCAGTTCCTGCCCGCAACCGCCGCCGCCGCCGACGCCGGCACCGGTCGCTGCGGCCACTCCGGCGCCGAGCCGCACGCCGACATCACCAGCGCCGTCCGAGGCAGCATCGGAGCCGGTACGCAAGGCGCCGGTCGACCGGCCGTCGCCGTCTCCGTCGCCGTCAGCGGCTCCCGAGGCCAGCGAGCCACCAACTCGACCCAGACCGCAGCCGTCACCCTCTCCGTCGCCGTCGCCGTCGCCGTCGCCGAAGAAGCGCAGGGGCTGAAGCAGACCGCTGCTAGCGTGCTCCCCCATGCGCGCCCTGCTGTTGCACAATCCGAACGCCACCTCGACCAACCCCGCGGTGACCGACGTCATCGCCCGCGCGCTGTCCGCCGAGCTGAAGCTCGACGTCGAAGCCACGAAGCGACGGGACCACGCGAGCTTCCTGGCTGCTGGAGCGGTGGACGCCGGCTATGAGGTGGTCGTGGCACTCGGCGGGGACGGCACCGTCAACGAGGTGCTGCAGGGCCTGGCTGGTACCGATGTGCGGCTGGGAATCCTGCCAGGAGGCTCGACCAACGTCTGGGCGCGCAGCCTCGGGTTGCCCAACGCTGCGGTCGAGGCAACGTCGCTGCTCCTGAGCAAATTGCGCAGCCGCGAGGATCGCCAGGTCAACCTCGGCTCCGCGAACGGGCGGTACTTCGGTTTCACCGCTGGCTTCGGCTACGACGCCGAGGCCGTCCGCTACGTCGAACGGCGCTACCGGCTCAAGCGGGCGGTGCGGCAAGCGTCGTTCCTGTGGAGTGGGGCGCTGGCCTATCGCGGCGGCGCCGGAGGGCGTCATTCCTGGCCGAAGACCGACATCACGCTGTCGGTGGAGCGCGAGGAGCCGGTGCGCGGGCTCAAGTCGGTGGTGTGCTGCAACACCAACCCCTTCACCTACCTGGGGAACTGGCCGGCCCAGATGTGCCCCGACGCCGACCTCGACAAGGCGCTGGACGTCACGGCGCTGACTCGGATCAGCTTCCTGGGGTTGGTGCGCATCGCCCGCACGGCGCTGACCTCCGCGGGTGTCGGTCGGCTGCGCAGCGTGCGGCTGTGGCATGACCAGCCGGCGTACGACCTGGACAGCGCAACGCCGCTGGCCCTGCAGGTGGACGGTGACTATATCGGCGAGACGACGCGGGTCGAGTTGCGCAGCGCTCCCGCGGCCCTGCACATCGTCGCCTGACGCGGCACCCCCGGTCCTGGCCGCCGGCTCAGCCCGGCCTCGCCGCTGTGGCTCAGCCCAGCCGCGCCCGCAGCGCAGCGGGATCATCGGTAAGCAGCCCGTCCACGCCCAACGCGGCCAGCGACGCCGCTTGGGTGGGCTCGTTGACGGTCCATACCATCAGGCCGAGCCCGTCGTCGTGCAGCGCGGCTATGGTCGCCGCGTCCAGGCCCGGACTACCGCAGTGAGAGGCGATGACCTGGGCGCCGTACTCCGCCGCGATCTCGGTCGCCGCCGCGAGTCCAAGGCTGTCGAAGTGCACCAGGCCCGTGGCGGTCTCCGGCAGGGCCTCGCGCAGGGCGGCGACCGTCAGCGGACTGAAGGCGCTGGTCAGCAGCTGCCGCCCGGCCATCAGCTTGCGCACGGCCTCAGCGACGAGCCCCGCGACCGCCTCGCCCTCGTCGAAGTCCGGCTCCCCCGGCAGGTTCTTGACCTCCAGGATTACCCCCAACTTGACCGGCATGGTTGTCAGCACCTCATGCAGGGTGTGGATTCCGGCCGCGGCCAGTTGCCGGGCGGTGCGCGCGACGATGTCGACGCCACCGAAGCTTGGATCGTGGTGGACGACGGCGACGCCGTCGGCACTACGGCGCACGTCCAACTCCACCCAGTCGGCGCCCGCCGCAGCCGCGGCGGCGAAGGCCGCGGGAGTGTTCTCGACTGGTTGCGGCTGGCGCAACCCCCGGTGGCCCACCACCAGTGGCCGACCGGGTGGCCTGCACAGCGGCATCGGGGGGTGCACCAGCGGCATCCTAGGGGTTGGCCAGCTGTCCAAGGACGCCCGGCAAAGTTTGTACGCCGCACCCCTAGACGCTGCTGCTGCTCGCCGTTACAGTCGTGAGCGAGAAGGTGCAGATTATGTTGTCGCGGCTTGTGAGCGGTTTCACAAGTGCGCCAGCGCGGTAGCTGCCGGGGCGGCCCGGTATCGCCGTTGCTACCCCACCCGGAGGCGCACCGCGACCGTGTCAACGCTCGCGTCGTCCCCCGGCGACGGCGGCCAGAACAATCACAGACAGAAAGCGAGCATCCTCATGGATTGGCGCTCCAGAGCAGCCTGCCTGGACGAAGACCCCGAGCTGTTCTTCCCGATCGGCACCACCGGCCCGGCCTTGGAACAGGTCGAGGCGGCCAAGCAGGTGTGCCGTGGCTGCGAGGTCATCGACCATTGCCTCGAATGGGCGCTGGAGACCAACCAGGATGCCGGGGTATGGGGTGGCCTGTCCGAAGATGAGCGCCGTACGCTGCGTCGCAGCCGCCAGCGGCGGCGCCGGATGGCCAGCTAGCGCTCAAGTAGCGAAGCGGTAGCGCACCTGGCTATTCCTACCGCAGCGGGATCGCCAGTCGAACGCTGGTGCCCGACGGGGTCGAGTTGGCGGAGAAGGTGCCGCCCAGCTCGCTTTCGATCAGGGAGCGCGCGATCTGCAGACCGAGATTGGCCACAGCGTCGAGCGTCACACCCTGCGGCAGCCCAACACCGTCGTCGCTGACCTCGACGCCGAGGACCGGACCGTCGTGGGAGAAGCTGATGCGCACCGTGCCGCCCACGGCCGCGGCGCTGTCCTCGGCGCCGGGAAAGGCGTGCTCGACGGAGTTCTGCAGCAACTCGGTCAGCACCAGGGCCAGCGGCGTGGCGATCTCCGCCGACAGGTCCCCGGGCTCTCCCTCCATCTCGAACAGCACGGGGATGTCAGGATCGGTCAACCCGTCGGCCAGCATGTCGATGACCCGCCGCGCCACCTTGGCGAAGTCGACACGCTCGCGTGACTCCTGGCTGAGCGTCTCGTGCACCAGCGCGATCGAGGCGATGCGGCGCACGC
>JACCVM010000046.1 GCA_013698135.1 Euzebyaceae bacterium
AGACTGCGCCAAAGCTCCCGAACAAAGGCGTTGCGGTGAGGATTGGCGTTCCGACCGAGGTCAAGGAGGCCGAGTACCGGGTTGCGATCACGCCAGCCGGAGTGCGCGAGCTCACCGTCGGCGGCCACGACGTGCTGGTGCAGGCCGGGGCGGGGGAGGGGTCGGCGCTCGAGGACGACGACTACGTCCGGGCGGGGGCCAAGATCGTTCCCGACGCAGCGGCGGCCTGGAACGACGTCGACATGGTGCTCAAGGTCAAAGAGCCGCTGCCTTCGGAGTTCGCGTTCCTTCGCGAGGACCTGGTGCTGTTCACCTTCCTGCACCTGGCCGCCGCGCGCCCGCTGACCGAGGCGCTCATCGAGTCCGACTGCACCGCCATCGCCTACGAGACCGTGAGCGGTCGTGACGGGAGCCTGCCGCTGCTCGCCCCGATGAGTGAGGTCGCCGGCAGGATGGCGCCACAGGTCGGCGCCGATGTCCTGCAGAAGTCGGCAGGCGGCAGGGGCGTGCTGATGGGGGGCGTCTCCGGTGTCCTGCCGGCGCACGTGGTGGTCATCGGCGCGGGCACGGCTGGGAGCAACGCCGCCTGGATCGCCGCTGGCATGGAGGCCAATGTCACCATCCTGGACCTGGACATCGGCCGGCTGCGGGCGATCGACTCGATCGACAAGGGTCGGGTCACCACGCTGATGTCCAACCGACTGACCCTCGAAGAGCAGGTGGCCGAGGCCGATCTGCTGATCGGGGCGGTCCTGGTTCCGGGTGCCCGGGCGCCGCACGTGGTCACCGAGGAGATGGTCGCGTCGATGCGGCCCGGTGCGGCCCTGGTGGACATCTCCATCGACCAGGGTGGTTGCATCGCGACCAGCTCCGTCACCACCCACACCGAACCGACGTATGTCAAGCATGACGTGGTCCACTACTGCGTCGGCAACATGCCTGGCGCGGTGCCGCGCACCTCGACCTACGCGTTGACCAACGCCACGTTGCCCTACGTCGTGCGCATGAGTGATGCTGGGGTGTCCGAAGCCGTGGCCAATGACCCGGGACTGGCGGAGGGCGTCAACGTCATGGGCGGCAGGGTGACCAACGCCGGTGTTGCCGAGGCGTTCGACATGGAGTTCGTCGAACTGCACGACGTCCTGCGCTAGCAGTCCCGGGCCGAGGGGGAGGTCTTGAGCGCCAGGCTGGCTCGCCACGCCGATCGCTACCTCGACTTTCTGGCCGTGGAGCGCGGGCTGTCCACGCACAGCCTGGCGGCGTATCAACGCGACCTCACCCTGTACGGCACCTACCTGACCGAGGTCGGGATTGACGGGCCCCTGCGCGCCACGCCGGAAGATCTGGCCGAGTTCGTCGGCTGGGTGCGGAACCGTCGGACCGACCGGGACCGGCCCTATGCGGCGTCGACCGTGGCCCGGACACTCGTCTCGGTGCGCGGGCTGCACAAGTTCCTGGTCCGCGAGGGGCTCGCGGACGCCGACCCGTCCATCGAGATCAGCGGGCCACGACCTCGCCGACCGCTGCCCAAGGCACTGTCGCTGGCACAGGTCGAGGCGCTGTTGGCCGCCCCCACCGGCGACGAGCCCAGTGGCCTGCGGGACAAGGCGCTGCTGGAGGTGCTGTACGCGGCCGGGTTGCGGATCACCGAGCTGGTCGACCTCGACGTCGACGACGTCGACCTGCGCGCGCGATCCGTGCGCTGCATCGGCAAGGGAAACAAGGAACGGATCGTGCCGCTCGGCCGGGTCGCCGCCACGGCGGTGGACGCTTGGCTGGTCCGCGGCCGCCCGGCGCTGGCCCCGACGTCGCCGGCACTGCTGGTCAACCGCGGCGGCGGGCGCCTGACCCGCCAGGGGGGATGGAAGATCATCAAGAAGCACGCCGAGGCGGTCGGGCTCGCTGCCAACGTGTCACCTCACACCCTGCGCCACTCGTTCGCGACCCATCTGCTGGACAACGGAGCGGACGTGCGTGTGGTCCAAGAGCTCCTCGGGCATGCCTCGGTGAACACGACGCAGGTGTACACCCTGGTCAGCCGTGCGCGGCTGCGCTCCGTCTACGAACGGGCACATCCCCGAGCGCTGGCTGCTGCCGCCGACCATCAGGCCGGCGCCGAGCCGGCCACCGACGGCCTACAAGCGAGGACCTCATGAACCCCGAACTCAACGCCCGTCTGCGCAAAGAGCTGGAAACCGAACGGGCGGCGGTGCTCGACGACCTTCGAGCTTACGGCGCCGACCCCGGCAGCCATCGAGTCGACCGGATCGCCGGCGTCGACGGCAACTTCGCCGACTCCGCCGCCGCGACCGCCGAGCGAGGCGAGACCCTCGCTTTCATCGACAAGGCCCGCGAGCGGCTCGCCGAGGTCGACGAGGCCCTCGGGCATATGGACCAGGGCACGTACGGCACCTGCAGCGACTGTGGCGCCACGATCCCCGAGGCGCGGCTCGAGGCCAGGCCGCTGTCAGTGCGTTGCGTACGGTGCGCGGCGCAGCGCGCCTAACCGGCGCCCCTGTGTTGCGCGCGGTCGACGTCATCGGTGCCAAGCGCGACGGCGCGGAGATCGACGCTGCCGAGCTGGCTTGGCTGGTGACCGGGTTCCTCGACGGCTCGGTCACCGAGGGGCAGATGGGTGCCTTCCTGATGGCCGGGGTGCTGCGCGGATTCAGCCGCGCGGAGGCCCGCGCCCTGACCGACGTGCTGGTCGCCAGCGGTGAGCAACTGGACCTGTCGTCGCTGACCGGCCCCACCGTCGACAAACACTCCACCGGCGGGGTCTCCGACGCCACCACGCTGCTGGTGGCGCCGCTGCTGGCTACGGCCGGCGCCAAGCTGGTGAAGCTGTCCGGCCGGGGCCTCGGTCACACCGGCGGGACGCTGGACAAGCTTGAGTCCATCCCGGGCTTCCGCACCGGACTGGATCCCGAGGAGATGCTGCGCATCGCCGAGGAGGTCGGCTGTGTGGTCGCGGCGCAGACGCAGCGGCTGGTGCCGGCTGACAAGGCGCTGTACGCCCTGCGCGACGTGACAGGCACGGTCGCCTCGGCCGCGTTGATCGCCTCCAGCGTAATGTCCAAGAAGCTGGCGGCGGGCGCCGGCACGATCGTGCTGGACGTCAAGACCGGCGGCGGGGCGTTCATGAAGGAAACCGCGGCGGCCGAGGAGCTGGCGGAGCTGTGCGTGGCCATCGGTCGCGAAGCCGGTCGCCGGTGCGCCGCCATCGTCAGCGCCATGGATCAGCCGCTGGGGCGGGCGGTGGGCAACGCGCTGGAGGTGGCCGAAGCCGTCGAGCTGCTGTCGGCCGCCCCGCAAGGCCGTCTGGCCGAGGTCGTCCTGGAGCTGGCGACGCTCGCGCTGGTCGAGGCGCGTGCCGGGGGAGAGCAGGCGGCGGTTGCCGGTGGGGGAGAGCGGGATGCGGCTGCCGCCGGGGGAGGTCGGGCGGCGGCTGCCGCCGGGGAGCTGCGCCGTGCTTGGACGTCGGGCGCGGCGCTGGAGACGCTGGCGCGGATGATCGTCGCGCAGGGAGGCGACGGGTCGGTCTGCGAGCGCCCGAGGGACGTGCTCCCAACCGCGCCCGTCATCCGTGACGTCCTGGCCGAGGAGGCGGGCAGCGTTGCCGCGGTGCCGGCCCTGCCTGTCGGCGAGCTGGCCGCCGTCCTCGGGGCGGGACGGTCGCGGCAAGCCGACGAGATCGATCCGGCGGTCGGCATCGAGCTGCGCGTCGAGGTCGGCGACCTCGTCGAGGCCGGTGCCGTCCTGGCTGTGGTGCACGCCCGCGACGAGTCGGTCGCCCAGCATGCCTGCGAGCGGCTTGGCCAGCTGGTGGCCTTGGGCGGGGACGGAATCGCCCCTGCCACGGTCCTACGCCGGATGGGTGGAGGTTGAGTCGGCCGGGTGGGTGTGCAGGGCGCGGAAGTCCACCAATGAGTAGCCGGTGACGGTTGAGTGGGTCGACGCGCGTGCACTGGCCGAGCGGCGCAACCCGAACAGCGGCGCCAGCTCGCCGAAGTAGCGGCCGGGTCCGAGCTGTGCGAGCTGCTCCTCGCTGCCGTCGATGCGACGTCGCACGATGTCGACGGCCCCGTGATTCACGACGTACACGAGGTCGCCGGGATCGCCCTGGGAGAACAGCACTTCGCCGGGGTGGAGCGTGAGCTGTTGCGGGGGCCGCGAAGCCTCCGGTGCGCGCGGCGTGAGCTCGACGACGCGGTCGGCCAGCGGCAGAAGACGCTCGTCGTGCGTGGCGACGACGACGATCCGACCTGGTGCGGCGAGTTGGCGCAAGAGGCGGAGGACACCGTCGACCTGGATGTAGTCCAGGTGGGCGGTGGGTTCGTCGGCCAGCACCAGCTGCGGGTCGTGTGCCAGGGCACGCGCGATGGCCACGCGCTGCGCCTGGCCACCCGACAGGTCCCCCGGTCGGTGATGCAGGCGGTCGGTCAGGTCGACGCGGCGCAGCAACTCCTCGGCCCGCGAGCGCGCCTGCCGGCCCGCCACGCCAGCGGTTCGCAAGGGCACCTGGACGTTCTCGGACGCGGTCAGGCTGGGCACCAGGTTGAACGACTGGAACACGACGCCGACCTTGTGGCGGCGGTAGTCGACCAGCTCGCGCCCGCGCAGGCCTGTTATCTCGACGTCTCCCATGTGGATAGAGCCGGCGGTAGGTGACAGGATGGACGCCATCGCCGACAGCAGCGTCGTCTTGCCGCAACCGCTGGCGCCGAGCAGCAAGACCAGCTGTCCCGACTCGACCCGCAGGTCAAGGCCGTCGATGGGGCGGACCTCATAGCCGCCGCTGGAGTAGGCGATCACCAGGTCGCTGATCACCAGGTCTGGGCCGCCGGCCGGGCGGGCAACCTGACTGGTCGCCGCCCCCGGCGCAGGCTGCGCGCTCGTCGTGTGTGGATGATCGGGTGTCAGCCTGTCGTCCATCACTGACCCCCGAACGCCAGAGCCGGCTGCACCTTCACGGCTTGGCGCAGCCCGGCCAGGCTGGCCAGCACCCCGACCGCGGTCACGATCACGGCGAGCCTGAGGTACACCCCCGCCGGTATCTGCACGGCAAACGGGAAGCGGGGCACGAGCAGCCAGGCGACCACCACCGCCACGACCGCCGAGGCGGCCGTGAGCACGGCCGTCTGCAGCAGCAGGCCTGCCAGCAGCGACCGGTTGGTCGCGCCGGTTGCCTTGAAGACCGCGAAGTCCCTCGCCCGCTCCAGTGCCGACAGGTAGACCATCGACCCGACGATGCCGGTGGCCACGATCCACAGCAGGAGGTTCAGCAGCGCAATGGTTTCGGTCGAGCTCTTCAGCGGGCGCTCGAGGTCGCGCACGACCTGGGAGTTGTCTAACCCGCGCAGGCCGTCCGGAAGAGATTCCGGGACCCCGAGGGTCGCCACGCCCATGGCCAGCGGCTGCCCACGGAAGGTGATCGTTTGGGCGTCGGGCAGCGGCACGAACAGGGTCGGTGTGCCGAAGTACCAGGTGACCTGGTCGGCCAGGCCGACCACCTGCAGGTCGTGGCCGCCGACGCTGATCGTGGTTCCCAGGTCCACCCCGAGCGCCACGTCGGCGATGGCCTCGCCGGGTTCCTGCAAGCCGCGCCCGCTTGACGGAGGGGCGGCGACGAATGACCCTGGCAGGTAGCCGATGATGTTGACGTCTTGGGGTGTCTCACGCTCGATCGTGGAACGCGAGATGACCACCGGATCCGCGGCCTCGACCCCCGGCGCCTGTGCGACGCTCCGCGCGGCGTCAGCGGGGATGGGGGAGGCCGTGGTGAACGGTCCCGAGGTCCCCTCGTCCACCACCCAGGCGTCCGCGCCGAACGAGCGCACGATGCGCCGCCCGTCCTCGTAGAGCGTGAACTCGGTGCCCGCCATCAAGAGCGACATCCCGAACACCAGGCCGGTCGCGATCACGGCGATGACGAACCGCCTTCGCCGCCACTGCAGGTCCCGCAGGCTGATCAGCCACACACCGGCGTTCTAACGCCGGCGCGATCACAAGACAAGTCCTTTCGGTGCCTCCTCGCCACGCCGGTCCGGTTGCTGCGTGCCTTGACCGGCTCATCGAGTTGCGCGCGGCAGGCCGAGCAGCCCCTCCAGGATGTCGTCGACCAACTCTCCGGCGTCCGGCCATGGGAAGCGCGGGCGGGCCTGTCGCAGGGTCGCGATGCCGTGCAGCGCCGCCCAGACCGGCACAGCGAGCCGGGCCGGGTCGCCCCTTCGCACCGCGCCGCCGGCCTGCGCCGCCGCGATCCCGTCGGCCAAGGAGCGGAACGGCGCGCTCGTCTGGCTCTCCCGGAAGTCGCGGCCGAGGTCGACGGCGGACCGCCCGCCGAAGAGCACGCGGTAGGTGCCCGGGTCCCGTACCGCGAGGTCGACGTAGGCCCGGCATCCTGCTCGCAGACGCTCCCCTGGACCGCCGGCGGCCGTGGCGACCGCCGCGCCGATGGCCTGCCCAAGCAGGGCGAAGCGGGACGCCAGGACGTCGGCGAGCAGCGCGTCCTTGTCGGCGAAGTGCAGGTAGACCGCCGGCGAGCTGACCCCGGCGCGGCGTGCGACCTCGCGCAGTGACAGGCCGAGCTCGTCGCCGGTCTCGGCCAGGAGGCCAGCCGCCGCCTCGACGAGTTCCGCGCGCAACCGCCCGCCTTCGCCCTTGGCGTTGCGCCGCCGCCCGGTTGTCCGCTCCTGCGCCATGGACAGACAGATTAGCAGGTGATAACTTAGCGACTGCTAACTCATTGGAGAGGACGCACCATGTGGCACGACACCTTCATCGCCGTCCACGCCGTCGCCGGCACGCTGGCCCTGGCGGCGGGAGTGGCGGTCGTGGGGTGGCGCACGCTGTTCGGTGTCTACTTCTGGTCGCTGATCGTCATGGCCGTGACTCTGGTCGGGGGGGTCGCGACCGGTTGGCCCCGCGAGCCGGTCGGCACCAACGTCGTGTTCTCGGCCCTGATCGTGCTGGCGGCGTTCATGGTCCTTCAGGGCGTCCAGGCCCGGAGCGTGTGGCGCGCGGTGCCGGGCCGAACCTCGGCCCGCCTCCTCGACCCCGTCGGGTTCACCCTGATCTCTCTCTTCGACGGCTTCGTGATCGTGGCGGTCCTGACTCGCGGCGGGCCTGTCTGGCTCGCCGTCGCCGCCGGTGTGCTCGGCGTGGTCGTCGGCCGCGCCGCGATGCATCGGGCCACCGCGCGGGTCCCCGCCGCCTGACAGCAACGGCCGGCGCTCATACTCAGCCGGGCGGGCCAGCGGCAAGATTTCAAGCAGAGGCTGATGGCTGCTGCGGGGGGCGGGCTCGGCAGTCCAGATGCCCGCTGTTCAGGTCGTGGAGCCGCGCGTGGGGAGGAGCCAGCCGAGCGCGGGGCAGCGCCGGTCGGTCGGTCGCGATCCTCGACTGGGTAGGTCGACTGGGAGGCCGCGGCCTCTGTTCGCTGCCGCATGCTAGAAAGAGCCCGTCCTGCGTGGAAGGAGGTCTGTCATGGGCCACGGCAACGCAGATGCTGGCCAACTGACTCCGCGATCGACCTTTTACGACCAGGGCCGCTTCGGACGACTGTTCCCGACGCTGCCACCGTTCGCGGCCGACACGCCGCTGATCCGCGACGCGCTCGCCGAGTTGGGCGCGGCGGGCGGTCCCATGGACGCCGGCGACGACCTGTCCGATCCGGTCACGCTCATCACCGACCCGGCCAAGAGCAGCGAGAACCTCAACAACCCCACGATGACCGCGGGGTTCACCTTCCTGGGCCAGTTCCTCGACCACGACATGACCTTCGACCCGACGTCGAGTCTGGCACGCCGGCAGGACCCGGAGTCGATCCGCAACTTCCGGATTCCGGCGCTGGACCTCGACAGCGTGTACGGCGGCGGCCCTGGCGTCTCGCCGCACCTGTACAACCGCTCGGTCGACGGCGGCCGCACGACATTCCTCACCGAGCGGATACCGGGCTCTGCCAGCGTGTCGATCGACGGCGCGGCTCGCCGCGACCTGCCTCGCAACAGCCAGTTCACCGCCCTGGTGGGTGACCCGCGCAACGACGAAAACCTGGTGGTCTCGCAATTCCACTTGGCCATGCTGCGCTTCCACAACGCCGTTGTCGCCGATGTCAAGGCCGAGCTGGCTACCGGCTACACCCTCGACGAGATCTTCGCCGAAGCGCAGCGCACGGTCCGCTGGCATTACCAATGGCTCATCCTGCACGAGTTCCTGCCCAAGACCGTCGGGCAGTCGACGATGGACGACGTGCTCAGCAGGGGTCTCAAGCACTACCAGTGGCGACACGCCCCTTACATCCCGGTGGAGTTCTCCGTGGCCGCGTACCGCTTCGGCCACTCACAGGTTCGGCCCAGCTACCGGGCCAACTTCGGGACCAGCGCCAGCGATCCGTCGCAGCAGTTCTTCGCGATGCTCTTCGATCCCGCCGCAGCCGATCCCGACGACCCGGCCGACCTTCGCGGGGGGCGACGCGCCCCGCGCCGCTTCATCGACTGGCAGACCTTCTTCGACTTCGGCGACGGCAGGGCGCGACCTAACAAAAAGATCGACACCATCCTGTCGACGGCCCTGTTCGATCTCATGGGGCAGTCGCCGGGTTCGGCGACGTCGCTGGCGACCCGCAACCTGCTGCGCGGTCTCACCATGAACGTGCCGTCGGGCCAGCGCGTCGCACGAGCGATGAAGCTGCCGCAACTCGCGTCCGGTGACCTCGCCGACCTCAAGCACCTGCATCTGCACCAGCGCACCCCGCTGTGGTTCTACGTCCTGCGGGAAGCCGCGCTCGCTGCCGACGGCGAGCACCTCGGCCCCGTCGGTGGCCGGATCGTCGCCGAGGTCATCGTTGGGTTGCTCAAGGGCGACCGGCAGTCGTACCTCCGCCAAGACCCCGACTGGACACCCACCTATGGCTTGGGCGACGCCTTCACGGTGATCGACCTGCTCAAGACGGCACAGGTCGTGCCCACCATCGCGTGACCGTTAGCCCGTCGCGCCAGCTGAGGCGTACGCCTGCTCAACGACATGGTCACCCGTGCCGCCGGCAAGGTGCTCATCACCTCCGTCGATCGCGTCGACCATGCCGGGCTCCTTTCAGGCGGTCTACAACGCCTCCAAGTCCTACCTGCGGTCGTTCGCAGAGGCACTGCAGAACGAGGGCTGCCCCAAGGGCATGTCGACCGGTCCCTGAGGGCGACTGACCAGCCATCGTTTCGATCCAGAACGTCTGCCCGGGTCCTGGTCCACGACTCCGAGTCGAACCTTGTTGACCCGATCGTTGCCTACCGAGGAGTCGCCCTGCAAGGGCTGGCCGAGGTCGAAGGTCGCCTCGGCGGCTCAGGTGGACCAGCCTCGGTCACGGCTCGTCCCCCAGCACGATCCCGCTACGGCGCTGTGGCGGTTGGCTGCGCTGACGCGGTGTCCTGTAGGCACTTGGCCGCACTCGCTCGCCGAGCACGCTTGGCGGCATACATCGCTGCGTCAGCCTCCCGGGCCGCGTCGGCGACACTGCCACCGGGGTATGCGGTGGCCATGCCGATGCTCGCGGCCACGGTGCGCTGACAGCTCGTGGCACCGCCGAGACGGTCGGACAAGGTGGCGAGCCGGCGCTCGGCGAAGGCGCCGGCGTGGGGCATCAGCACGGCGAACTCGTCCCCGCCGAGACGGACGCAGATGTCGTCGTGGCGGCCGTGATCCCGGAGAACGTCGGCGCAACGTCGCAGCAGGTTGTCGCCGGCCTCATGGCCGCAGGTGTCGTTGACGTGCTTGAGTCCATCGACGTCCAGGGTGAGCACCGTGACGCAGCGACCGGCGTCGACCTGTTCCTGGGCGCTGACGAGGGACTCGTCCCAGGCGAGGCGGTTGCCGAGGTCGGTGAGCGGGTCGTGTCGGGCGGCGCGTGCGTGCTCGTCCGCCGCTGCCCGCAACTCCTCGCGCAGCGCGGCGGTGTGGGCGACCACAGCTGCGGCGTCAGCGACCTGCCGGCCGAGCTGCTGGCACAGGCTGGTGAAGCCACGGGGCGCGGCGCTGGTGTGGGCCAGGACGAGGACCCCACCGACCGGGGCCGGGATGCACAGGACGAGCAGGGATCGGACACCCTGCTCGCGACCGAGCGGGGCGAGCAGGGATTCGGAGTCGGTGTCCTGGATGCACAGCGACCCACCGGCGGCGCGTTCCTCAAGCTCGTCAAGGGGTGCGCCTACCCGGGGGTCACTCACGTCGACGCCGGACCAGGAACTCGTCACCACAATGCGGCCAGCGCCGTCGCGGAGCAGCCCTACCTCACACGACAGCGACTCCACGGCGACGTCGACGACATGCTGGAGCATGCCGACCAGGTCCGGCGCAGCACCCGTGGTGATCGCCCGGACCGCGTGCAGCACCTCCAGCTCGTCAGCCAGACGCTTGGAGGGGGCCACATCTTCCACGCTCGCGTCCAGCGCAGCGGCCAGATGGCGGAGCGCGTCCTCGGACGCAGCCGGACCCAGGGCTGACGTGGGGTTGCCCAACACGACGACCACGTCGTTACTGACCCGTACCAAGGCCCCGCCGACGGCGTAGTACGGGCCGAGCACCCGCCCGACCTCCGGGTAGGTGAAACGGTGGACGCCACCGGGATAACCCGGGACTCGGGCGAGAAGCGGGTCGTGCGCGTCGGTGACGTCGACGACACCGGCCCATCCCCGGCCGCGCCCGAAGCCCCCAAGGTGCGCCCACGTGGAGGCGGACAGCCGGCGGAAGAGCAGGGCGTCGACGATGCCCAACCGGGTGGCCAGATCGTGAACCGATGGCGTGGTCGTTGCGCTCACCAACGTGTCCATCTCCATGACCTCACTTCGCGTGCCTCCCTGCGTTGTCGGCATGCCCCGTCGCTCTCTTTACGTCCGAGCCGGTGGCGCTTGCTGGACCGCGCCGTCGGCCTCAGTGGCCGCGACCCCTCGTGGGCGCCCTAACCATCCCTCGCCGTGGAGGCCTTGGGGCCTGCACATCACGCGGGTCGCCAACCCCGGATCAGTTCGACGGAGCCTCCGGTCCGGCGGGCGCCGAGGCGGCGCAAGAGTTCGGTGGAGGCGGCGTTGGTGACGTCGACCTCAGCTGCGACCTGGCCAAACCCCCGGTCATGCAGAGCGCGAAACGCCGTCGCCAGCAGTGCACGGGCCACTCCCCGTCGCCGATGAGCCGCGACAACGCCGATGAGGCCTAGCCGAGGGTTGCCCGGGTCGTTCCACACGCGGACCAGCCCGGCGTACCCTCCGGTCGCTTCATCGACGGCCACAAGGTAGGTCATCGGATCGAAGTGCCGTGCGTCGAAGGTGTACTCCCGAAAGTCCCGCGGATCGTTCACCCAACCGTTTGCACCCGGTACGTCCTCACGCAGCACCTCGTCCAGCGCCCGTAGCTGGTCCTCGTCCGCCTCAGCGGCGGAGACGTGTCCGAGACCCGCTGGAAGGGCGGCATCCGTTAGGCCTGTGACGTCGGCGTCGGTAGGCACGAGGTACTCGTCCTCGCGCCGGTTCACAGTGCAGCCGAGCTGGCGGCAACGCTGCAGCAGTTCGTGGTCCGACTCGTCCACGGTCATGTACAGGTCCTGCTGGAGATCCTCGGCGATCGCGTGCAACAGCGCCTCGTAGGCGTCGGCGCGCTGGCTGTCCAGCGCAACGAACCACCGCCGGTCAGGACGCTGCACAGCGCGGGCGCGGCCAACGCTCTGGTCGCCATCCAGCGCACGCCACTCACCGTCTGGCGCACGCACGATCCTCGGAGCGGTTGGGGGCACGCCGACCAGCCTAAGGACCGTCATTCGAAGTCGTCCTGGATGGTTGGCCCGGGTCCCGGCCTGTGGCCTCCGCGGCCGAGGCCAGGCAGATGGCCACGACCGAACGCGGCGGCGGATCGAGGGGACAGTTGCTGATCGTACGGACCCGAGGGGTCCGCGACGCATTCGTTAACGTCGGGCAGCGTGGCGAGTCACGCGGCGACTTCATTCTCTTCGAGGAAACCGTCCGCGGTCGGAACGGCGGCCGTGTCATCGGCCGCGACAGCGTCCGCGGTGAACTCGGGCTGCGAACCTTCACGATCGAGGGCACCATCCAGATCTTCCGCAAGGGGAAGATCGCCATCGCCAGCACCGTGTTCTCCGAGCGGGGACAACGCGTACGCCGTAACCGGAGGTACCGGTGCATACAAGGGGGTTGGCGGCGAACTCTCCGCCTTCGACTGGGCGGCGGGGACACGCTGCTCGTCTTCGACCTGGTTGCTAGCCGGACGGGGGCGCCGGCCGCTCATGGACGGCGCCCCAGTCAGGAGCGGACGCTTCCCTGAGGGGATCGATGCGGGGCTCCCCTTGGGCTTCGTTCGAGCTCGAGAATGAGCGGGTGCTGGAGCTCAACGAGGCCAGTGCGGTGGTCGCCTACAAGGCCACGGCGCGTCGTGACGGCGGTCAGTACACCGCGCTGTTCAACAGCACCTACGTCCGAGGGTGACTCCTGGAGGATGGCACTCCACCAGCAGACCCCAATCTGAAGCACGACTGAGCCTCGTTGAGCAGCGGTGAGCGTAGGAGCCGTATCGCCGACCGAGATGCCCCGCCCTCTGCGGCTCAACGATCGGCACGGCGGCCCCTGCTGATCTCGTGGGTGTCGCCTCCCGGCGGGTGCGCAGCAGCAGTCCGACCCAGGTGCGATATGGCCGCCAGCCGTCGGCGACGTCGGCGAGCCTCGCCACGGTGGGTTCTGTGAGCCGGTAGGCGCCAGCGATCTCTGCGTGCAGTCGTCGTTCCGCGGTGGGGAACAGGTCGGGGTGGCCGGCGCCGCGGGCGAGGATGAGCTCGGCTGAGAACGGTCCGATGCCAGGCAGCCGGGTCAGCTCCTCGAGGGCTTGGTCAGTGTCCAGGTCGCGGAGCCGGGCGGTGTCGAGCTGGCCGCTCAGGGCGGCGGTCGCGATGGCGTCCAGCCGCTCGACCTTGACCTGGGGCAACCCCGGCAGCGCCCGGCCTCGCAGCTGTTGGGGCGCGGGGAAGGCGGTCAGCTGTTGCCCTGCGACGGTCACCCGGTCACCGAGCTGATCGGCCAGGCGCTGCTTGATCGCGGCGGCCTGCGTGATGCGCAGGCGCTGACCGATAATCGACCAGCAGGCGGCCTCATACGGTGAACAGAACAGCACCGGTCGCAGGCCCGGGTAGCGCTGTAGCAGCTCGCCGACGACGGGGTCGCGTCGCCCGAGCTCGGGGAAGCCGCGCCCGTCCACGTCGAGCGACAGGATGCGCTCGACCTGGGCGACAACCCTGTCTTGGTCGCCGATTTCTCCGGTCAACTCGACCGTGACGGTACCGCAAACGCGCCGGGCGTCCGCTGCACCGTCCAAGTCCTGTGAGCGTGCCCATCCGAACCATCCCGGTGACCGTCGAGCTGCGTGTGCGCGGCCCGTTCGACTTGGCCGCCAGCATGCGCTTCCTGGAGGGCTTCATCCCGGCCGCTCGGTCCGACGCCGCTGCCGAGCCCGGGCTGCTACGCCTGTCCTTCCCTGCCGAGGCCGGGTGGCTGCCGGTTGGCGCCGCCATCCGGCAGCGCGGCGGCGTGGCACAGTATTGCCATGGATGCCACAGTTGTGGTGGGAAGGCAGGGTCGTCTCGTCATCCCGGCCGAAGGTTCGCGCGGCACTGGGTCTATCGGCCGGCGACCGGCTGAACCTGGCTGGCGGTCGGCTGGTATTGCAGCGCCCGCAGGACGCGGTGCGCGAGTTGCGACGGCTGGGCAACGCGGTCCCACGGACCCGCTCGCTGGTTGACGAGTTGCTGGCTGAGCGACGCGTCGCCGCGGCCGCCGAGTGACCGTGCTTGACACCTCCGCCATCCTGGCCCTGATCCACGACGAGCCAGGCGCCGAGCGGGTGGTCGAGGCTCTTCCCGGCGCGTCGCTGGGCACCGTCAGCCTCGCCGAGATCATCGGCAAGCTTGTGGATACCGACATCGATGCCAGCGGGGTGCGGCAGCTGCTGACCACAGCCGGGGTCACGATCCAGCCGTTGCTCGCCAAGGACGCCGAGCTGGCCGGTGCGATGCGCTCCCTCGACGGCGGGTGGACGCTGTCACTTGGCGATCGCTGCTATCTTGCCCTGACCGTGCGCAGTATCCCCGCCGACGTGCTCACCGCAGCCCGCGCGTGGGCTGAGCTCGACCTGCCGATCCGCGTCCGACTGCTCCGATAGCGGCGTTGCCACGGCGTGGCTACGGGGCCGACGGACGGACGTACTCGAAGTGGGCGGGGTCGGGCACCAGCCAGCGTCCACCCCAGGTGAAGCCCCACCGCTCCATGACCTCGACCAGACGTGGATCCTGGGTCGAGGCCTGCCCGACGGGGTTGTCGGGATAGTTCACGTCGACGGCGACGCCCCAGGCGTGCCGCGACACCTGGTCACGCGAGCTGGTCAGCCGAGGGTGGTGGCAGCCGGCGTACCCGGCCGGATCGATTACCGAGGTGAGGTTGCGCTGTCGCAGCTCCCGCAGCGCCGAACGAAGCGGCGGCACCAGGGCACGGTGGCAGCGGACCTGTCCGAGGATCGGCACCCGCGCCGAGACGATGTGCTCGGCGGTCCATCGCGGGTCCTGGACCACGTCGCGGCCGGGGCCGGGCCGGTAGGCGAACTCGCCGAATCGGGCCTTGATGGCGGACTGGGGAAGGACCGCGTCGCCTTGGCGCAGGAACGGCGTCTCGCCCGGCCCCCGCAGGCGCACGGCGATGCCCTCGGGCAGCGCAGCGCGGATCCTGCGTTCCAGCGCCAGGCGCTGCCCGCGGTAGGCGACCAGCAGGTAGCGCTGCCGGTTGGCGATGGACCATGCCGGTGTGGCGCCGCGCCTGGCCGGCACCGCCAGCTCGGCACCGCCGATCAGGCTGTCGTCGACCACATCAACGACCTGCAGCACCACCCCATGAGTCAGGTGGAGGGTGGCACCGCCTCGCACACCCCGCAGCGACGCCGAGGTGGACCCCAACAGCGCCTCATCGGAGCGAAGGCGCCGGAACTCGTCCTCGGCCGACCTCGGCACGAACGCGGGATAGCTGCGATCGAAGGCCATGACGTCCAGCGGCACCACGAACCCGTCCGGCGCACTGTCGACCCGCTCGCCGGCGGCGTCGCGGGTGTGCCGCAGCTGCGCCAGGTCGCCACGGACGGCGGTGACCCGCGACACGTTGCGCAGCTGGCGGACCCGTGCGGCGAAGCCGTCCGGCAGCCCACCGGGGGTCCAGGCCAGCAG
>JACCVM010000048.1 GCA_013698135.1 Euzebyaceae bacterium
GGACTGCGCAGCGCCCAGGCCACGCCCAGGTAGACCACCCCGCCCAGCGCCACCAGCACGCCGGTGCGCCCGAACCCGGCCAGCACCTGTTGCGACGGCGGCCAGGCCGCCGCGGAGATGGATAGCGCCACGGCCATGACCACCGAGGCCACGACGGCGGTGGCCGTGGCGCGGGCGGCGCCGGCGAAGCACCCGGACCGTCGCCGCGCCAGCCCGACGGCCAGCAGCACGCACCCCGCGACGTAGGACAGGGCGAAGGAGCCGACCAGGCCGGCGATCTGAGTGCGGGGCTGGGTAAAGGCGGTAAACGCCGCGAAGGCGGCGACAACGTTGACGAGGTTGACGACGATGTTGACCAGTGCGGGGACGCGCGTGTCGGGCAGCGCATAGTAGCTGCGGGTGAGTAATTGGAACACGGTGAAAGGGACCAACGCCACCGCGAACACGCGCAGCGCAACGGCGACGAACTCCGCGCCGGAACCACGTGCGACGCCGTAGCCCACCAGCAGGTCGGCGATCGGCTCGGCCAGGACACCGAGCCCGACCGCCGAGGGGATCAGCAGGGCGTTGGACAGTCGCAACCCACCAGAGACCGTGGCGCCGAACAGCCTGCCGGTTTGTCCGGCCGCCCGCGACAGCCGGGGATAGATGGCCGAGAACAACGACACGGCGATGATGGCGAAGGGCAACTGCATGATCGCGAAGGCCGTCTGGTAGGCCACCGTGCCGCCGTCGACGCCGTTGGCCAGCGTCACGACCACGAACAACCCGGCCTGGTTGACGGCCACGTACAGCAGCGTCCAACGTCCCAACACCCAAAGCCGCCGGGCGGCGGGGTCGCGGAAGCGCGCCCTCGGCCGCAACCGCAGCCCCGGCAGCACCCGCCTGGCGCCCAGCAGCTGTGGCACCGCCATGGCCGCGACGGACAAGGTGGTGCCCACCCCAAGGACCACCAGCGGCAGCGTGGTCAGTTCGGTGATGTCACCCGAGCGGGGTCCTCCAGTGAGCACGTAGCCGACGGCCGCCGCGATCGCCACCAGGTTGGTCGCCACCGGTGTGAAGCCGGCCAGCGCCAGCCGGCCATGGGCGTTGAGGACCGCGACGGCGTAGACCGACACGCCGTAGCAGGCGATCTGAGGAGCGAACAGCACCAGCCACTGTGTGGTCACCGAGACGAATGCGGCCGCGTCGCCGGTGACCCGCAACGCGAACAGCCGGGCGAGCAGGGGTGCGGTGGCCAGCATCAGCAGCGAAGCAAGAACCGTGAGCAGCAGGATCAGGCCGCCGATCGTCTCGGCGACGTGCCGGCGCCGGTCGATGTCCTCCTCGCGAGCCAGCATCGGGATGAAGACCGCGCTGAGGGTCCCGCCGGTGACCAGGAATAACAGCAAGTTCGGCACGGTGTTCGCCGTGTTGTAGGCGTTGCCCAGCTGCGTGACCCCCATGACGGCCAGCAGTGCTGCCGTGCGTGCGAACCCCGTCAGCCGCGACAGCAGGGTGCCGACGGCCATCCACGAGGCGGCGTGCCGCTCGGAGGGTCCCGCCGCCGTGGCGCTGGTCACGCGTCAAAGGCTACCCTCGGGAGGAATCCCAGAGTCCGTTAGACTGCGCGTCCCCATTCCGTTGACCGGGTAGGCCGCTGTGACCACCTTCGCCCTCGACGCCGACCAGCAGTCCTTCCGCGACGTGGTGCGCCAGATCGCCGTGGACCGGATCGCCCCCCGGGCGGCCGAGATCGACGAGAAGGCCGAGTTTCCCTGGGACGTCAAGGAGGTCCTGGCCTCCAACGGTCTGCTCGGCCTGCACGTTCCCGAGGCCTACGGCGGCGCAGGGGCCGACACGCTGACGTTCGCGCTGCTGGTGGAGGAGGTCGCCCGCGTCTGCGCGTCGTCGTCGGTCATCCCCCTGGTGCAAAAGCTGGGCAGCGTGCCGCTGCTGGTGGGCGCGAGCGAGGAGCAGAAGCAGGCCTGGTTCCCCCGCATCGCCTCCGGCGAGGACCTCATCTCCTACTGCATCTCGGAGGCCGGAGCAGGCTCAGATCCCGCCAGCATGCTGACGACCGCCAGGCGCGACGGCGACGCCTACGTGCTCAACGGCACCAAGGTGTGGATCTCCATGGCCGGCGTCTCGCGGCTGTACACCGTCCTGGCCAAGACTGACCCCGATGCCGGCGCCCGCGGGGTCTCGGCGTTCCTGGTGCGTGCCGACGACCCTGGTTTCTCGGTGGGCAAGTCCGAGGACAAGCTGGGCATCAAGGGCTCGCCGACCTGCCAGGTGCACTTCGACGACTGCCGCATTCCCGCCGACCGTCTCGTGGGCGAGGAGGGCAAGGGTTTCACCTACGCGATGCAGGCCTTCGACCACACCCGCCTCATCGTCGGCGCTCAGGCCGTCGGGATCGCTCAGGGCGCGATCGACTTCGCTACCGGCTACATGAGGGAGCGCGAGCAGTTCGGCAAGCCGATCGGCTCGTTCCAGGGGCTGCAGTTCATGCTGGCCGACATGGCGATGGAGACCGAGGCCGCCCGCCAGCTGGTCTACGCCGCCGCCGCCAAGGCCGACCGAGGCGACGCCG
>JACCVM010000076.1 GCA_013698135.1 Euzebyaceae bacterium
GAGAAGATCCGCGGCAGCGTGGCATCCATCACAGTTCCGGGCGTGGAACGCGACATCACGGCGAGCATCGGGGTCGCCGGCCTGTTGGAGCACGCCGGTAACGCGACGGGACTGCTGCGGGCCACCGGATGTGGGAAGTACGCAACCCGGCTCGGGCGGCGACCTCGCCGATGGACAGCAGCGGTTCCGTAGCGGCCATGCCGTGCAACCCCTTGACTTGAAGTCGACTTCAAGTTTTCCCGTACCCAGAGCCGTTCTCACACCCAAGGAGCTGCCATGTCCCACGAGCCCATCGCCTGCACCCTCCCGCCCGACCAGCTGCGCGGGCGCATGTCGCTGATCGACGTGCTGGCCTCCGATGCCCTACTCGGTCAACAGCCGATCGACGGCGGCCTCCGGGCGCGCTTCCGCAACGCTCCCGGCATCGAACAGCGCGTCCGCGACCTGGTCGCTGCCGAATCGCAGTGCTGCGCGTTCCTGCGCTTCCATGTCCACCACGACGGCCAGGCCGTTGTGCTTGACATCACCGGATCCGTCGATGCGCAGCCAGCGATCAAACAGTTCTTCCCAGCACTGGGCACCCGAGCCAGCCGGACCCTCACGTGCACAGCACCGACGTACCGAATCGAAAGCGGTCGTAGTCTCTCGGAATGACCACGCTGCAGGGGGCGGTTGTCCGGCTCAGGCCAGCCACCAGGGCCGACGTCCCGGGTCTGGTGAGGATCCGCCAGGCGCCGCAGGTCTACGAGCACTGGCGAGGCGGGGACGACATGGTCGCCGCCGTCGTGGAGGACCTCGATGAACCGGACGTCACCGGGTACGTGATCGAGCTTGAGGGTCGCGTCGTCGGCTGGATCCAGTGTCAGGCGGAGGAGGAGCCGGACTACCGGCACGCAAACATGGACATCTACATCGATCCCTCGGTGCGCGGTCGCGGCGTCGGCACCGACGCGGTCCGGACACTTGCGCGGCACCTGTTCGTCGATCATGGTCACCACCGGCTGGTGATCGATCCCGCGGCCCACAACGCGGCCGCCATCCGCTCGTACCGCAAGGTCGGCTTTCGCCCGATCGGCATCATGCGTCGATACGAGCGTGGCACGGACGGCACGTGGCATGACGGCCTGCTCATGGACCTCCTCGCGGAGGAGCTCATCGAGTAGCGACCCGTACCGCCGGGCGCCTGACCACTGAGACTCTCGGACGAAAGGACTCTAGGGCGAGTCATGCTGGACTCAGCCAGACAGCTGCCGCCGGGCCAGCATGCCGTGGGGCTGGAACGCTTTGGACTGCCGCAGTTCGCGCGCCGACATGTGGATCCACCCGCGCGGCCGGTGCTGACGGTCGGCGGGGCGGTGCGGCGCCCAACGCAACTGGACGTGGGCGAGTTGCTGGCCCGCCTGCCGCGCCGCGAGCAGCGCAGCGACCTGCACTGTGTGACCACTTGGAGCGCGCTGGACTTGACCTGGTCGGGTGCGCCCTTTCGAGACGTGGGGCAGCTGATCGTCGGAGTCGTCCAGCCCGACCCGCGCGCTCACTGGCTGATGGCCGCCGGCCTGGACGGCTTCCAGTCTTGTCTCTCACTCGACGACGTGCTCGCTGATGACGTGCTGCTCGCCGATCGCCTGCACGGCGCGGCACTGTCGCCTGCGCACGGCGCCCCGCTGCGGTTGGTTGTGCCGGCGCAGTACGGCTACAAGAGCGTCAAGCACCTGGCCGCGCTGGAGTACCGGCACACCTACGCAGCCGGTTCGGCCGGCCTTCGGGAACACCCCCGCGGTCGTGTCGCTCAGGAGGAGCGCAGCCGGTTTCTTCCCGGCTTCGTCTGGCGCCGGGTGTGGGCCCTGGCGCTGCCAGTGGCGCGGCGGCCCTACCGGAGTCGGTGAACGTCTACCGCTCCGATCCGGACGGCAACACCTGGTCGTGCAGCAGCTGCCGGAGCATCGGCGACGAGGCCCGACGCCCGGCCATCCGCCCTAGGGCTCGACCGGCAGGCTGGTTTCGGGCCGCGCGATGGCGCGGTCGGTGGCGCCGATGAGGGCGCGGCCGAAGCGCTTCTGGCTGACGCCGGTCTGGTCCAGGTACTTGCAGATGCCACCAAGGAAGAACGGCCATCCGGCGCCCAGCAGCAGGCAGGTGTCGATGTCGCGGGCGTCGGCCACAACGCCCTCGTCCAGCATCACGACGATCTCGTCGGCCACGGCCTCGACCGCCGCCTCTCGAATCTCCGCAGCGGTCATGCGCTGCACACCCACGTCGCTGACTCGCCAGCGTTCGGTCACCTCGCGGTACGGCACCAGGCCCTTGCTCCAGTCGTAGACGCCCGGCAGACCGCTCGACGCGAGCATCTGGAAGTTGTCGTCCAGGGCGAAGCGGTCGGGGTAGGCCTCGTGCAGCGTGCGCGCGACGTGGGCCGCGACGACCGGGCCGACCAAGCCGAGCAGCTCGAAGGGCCCCATCGGCAGGCCGAGCTCCTTGGTGGCGTCGTCGACCTCGGCGAACCCGCTGCCATGGTTGACGGCCTGGCCGCAGGCGCCCATGAAGCGGGTCAGCAGGCGGTTGACGACGAAGCCGGGGGTGTCGGCGCAGGGCACCGCCGATTTGCGCAGGGTCGTGGCCGCGGCGAAGGCCGTGGCCAGCGCCTCGTCGGACGTCGCTTGGGTTCTGACCACCTCGACCAGCGGCAGGATCGCCACGGGGTTGAAGAAATGGAAGCCCACCACCCTGTCTGGGAGGGTCAGCCCGGCGGCCATGGCCGTGACCGACAGACCCGAGGTATTCGTGGCCAGGATGCAGCCGGCGTCCACCACCGCCTCGAGGTCGCCAAAGATCCGCTGCTTGACTCCGAGGTCCTCGGCGACGGCCTCCAGCACGAAGTCGGCACCCGCATGGTCCGCCACATCGGTGGAAGTCGTCACCAACGACTTGAGGTGGTCGGCTTTGCCCGGTCGCAGGCGGCCCTTGGCCACGCGTTGGTCCAGTTCGCCATCGATGTGCCGACGCGCTTGCTCCAGCACGCCGGCGTCGATGTCGGTCAGCACCAGCGGCACCTCGAAGCGCTGCAGGAACAACGCCCCGAGCTGCGCGCCCATCAGGCCCGCGCCGACGATGCCAACCTTGGTGATCCGCCGCGGTGCAGCGGCTGGCCTCCACGGCTGGCGCTTCACGCGCTGCTGGGTCAGCCCGAAGCTGTAGACAGCGGCCTGTGCCTGCCGGGCGGGCAGCAGCTCGGCGAGTGCCTCGGTTTCGCGACGCAGTCCCTCGGCGAGATCGCCCCCGCGGGCGGCGAACTCGATCAGGTCGATCGCGACGTAGGGCGCGCGGGTGGCTCCGTGGACGCGGTCGTCGGCGGCGCGGCGGGCGGTGGCCAAGGCCTCGTCGAGGCCGTCCGTCGAAGGGTCGCGAGCCGGCAGCGGCAACTGGCCCGTGACCAGGCTTTCCAGCGTTGCCAGGGACGCCTCGAAAAAGTCGGTCGCCGGCAGCAGGCGGTCGGCCAGCCCCAGCTGTGCCGCCTGTTCGGCGCGCAGCACCCGGTTGTTGCTCAGCGGGTTGCCCACGATGACGGTCAGCGCGTTGACTGCGCCGGCGATGGCGGGAGTCAGCTGCGTGCCACCCCAGGCCGGGACGATCGACAGGAACACTTCTGGGAAGGCGACCCCCGCCGCCGAGGCCGACAGCGTCCGGTAGTCGCAATGCAGCGCGAGCTCAAGCGCGCCGCCCATGCACACCCCGTTGATCGCCGCCAACGTCGGGAACGCCAGGTCGCGCAGCCGACCGAACACGTCGTGGCCGCGCCGCGCCGCCTCGCGGGCCCCGGCTTCGTCCATGCCCTCGAAGGCGCCCAGGTCGGCGCCGGCCGCGAAGACGAACGGCTTGCCCGTCAGCAGGAGGCCCTTGACGTCGGCCTGCGCGGCCACTTCCTCGACTGCGGCTCGCAGCGATGCCAGGCTCCGCTCGCCGAAGGTGTTGGGCTTGCGGTGGTCGGCACCGTTGTCCAACGTCAGGATGGCCAGGCGTCCCGCCTCGCGCGAGTCGAGATAGGTGACCTTGCAGCTGGTGA
Source organism: Euzebyaceae bacterium (assembly GCA_013698135.1). Classification (GTDB taxonomy): domain Bacteria; phylum Actinomycetota; class Nitriliruptoria; order Euzebyales; family Egibacteraceae; genus JACCTL01. The sequence goes on from JACCVM010000076.1 coordinate 4,061, forward strand.
CCAGCTCGCTCGCCACGTTCAGATCCGCTCCCACAGCACGGCGGCACCCATGCCGAGGCCGACGCACAGCGTCACCAGGCCGTAGCGCGCCTCATCGTGGGTCTGCAAGTAGTGCGCCAGCTGCTGGGTCAGCCGGGCGCCGGACATCGCCAGCGGATGCCCCATGGCGATCGCGCCACCGTAGGGGTTGACCTTGGGACTGTCGGTGGGCAGGCCGAAGTAGTCGAGGAACGCCACGCACTGCACGGCGAAGGCCTCGTTCATCTCGATCACGTCGAGGTCGTCGATCAACAGGCCGGTCTTGGCCAGCAGCCGCTGGGTAGCGGGGATCGGGCCGTACCCCATGGTCTCTGGCTCGACGCCGACGAAGGTGTAGTCGACCAGGCGCATGCGGGCGGGCAGACCGAGCTGCGCCGTAGTGTCGCGGTCCGCCAGCAGCACACAGCCCGCCCCGTCATTCAGGCCCGCAGCATTGCCGGCGGTCACACGCCCGCCCGGACGGAACGGCGTCGGCAACCCCGCCAGGGCCTCCAACGTCGTGCCGGGGCGCGGGTGCTCGTCGTCGGTCACCACCCGCCATCCGGCCTCGCTCCATACCCCCATCCGCACGACGTGGCTGTCGAAGACGCCCTCGGCCCTGGCCTTGGCGACCCGTTCCTGGGACTGCACGGCATAGGCGTCGGCGCGCTCGCGGGAGATGCCCGGCAGCTCATCGTGCAGGTTCTCGGCGGTGGCACCCATGACCAACGCCGAGGTGTCGACCAGCTTCTCAGCGAGGAAACGCGGATTGGGGTCCGCGCCCTCGGCGAGCGGGTGATGCCCCATGTGCTCGACACCGCCGGCGAGGACGACCGTCTGGGCCCCGACCCGGATCGCGTTGGCGGCGTTGGTGATCGACGTCACCGAGCCGGCGCACATCCGATCGACGGCGTAACCGGGCACCGACTTCGGCAAGCCCGCCAGGATCGCGGTGGTGCGTCCGATGGTCAGGCCCTGGTCACCCTGCTGCGTGGTGGCGGCCCAGACGTTGTCGTCGATCGCTGCCGGGTCCAGCTGCGGGTTGCGGTCCAGCAGTGCCCTGATGGTGCGCACCACCATGTCGTCGGCGCGCGTTGCGGCGTAGTAGCCGTTGTCGCCGGCGCGCCCGATCGGCAGGCGGACGCCGTCGACGTAGACGGCGTCTCGCAACTGGACCATTTGCGGCTCCTGTCCCGGTCGTGCCAAACGCCAAGGCTAGCGACGGGGTAACCCACCCGGTTCGAGGGTGCCCCAGCGCGGGCTCACGGACGCGTCCACCTCGGCCGGCACATCGCCGAGCAGCTCGCGGGCCGCGGCCAGCATGCCCTCGGTCACCAGCGCGGCGGCTTCCTCGCCGTGCTCGGCGGGGACCTCGGCGACCAGCTCGTCATGGACGACGAGGACCAGGCCGTCGCGGCGCACCGGTCCGTTCCAGCCACCGGCACGGCCGGCACCGCCGCCGAGTCCATTACCGCCAAGGCCGCCGCCGAAGCGCTCGGCCAACCGCCGGTCGACCTCGGCCAGCGCTAGCTTGGTCATGTCCGCGCCTGCGCCCTGAATCGGGGCGTTGCGGGCCAAGGTGACGATGCTGCCCTGGGACGGGTCGACCTTGCGGATCCGCCCGAGCGCGGTGCGCACCCGCCCCGAGCGACGCCCCGCGGCCTCAGCCTCGGCCAGCCAGTCCGCCACGCGGGGGAACGCGGCGAAGTAGCGCTCCATCGCCGTCTGCGCCTGCGGCAGATCCATGCCGGTGGCGCGAGCGAACCCCGGCGCGCCCATGCCGTACATCAGCCCGAAGTTGAGCGCCTTGGCCGCGATCCGCTGCGCCGGGGTGACGTCGTCCTCACGCGAGCCGAAGGCCATCGCGGCGGTGGTGCGGTGCAGATCACCGCCTCGGCGGAAGACCTCGGTCAGCGCCTCGTCGCCAGAGACAGCGGCAAGGATTCGCAGCTCCTGCTGCGAGTAGTCGGCCACGACCAGCGCTCGGCCGGGGGCGCCGCCGAAGCAGGCGCGATAGTGAGCGTCCTTGGGGACCTGCAGCAGGTTCGGATCGCTGCAGGCGATCCGCCCGGTCCCGACGATCTGGCGCCAGTCGGGATGGATCCGTCCGGTGACGGGATGGACCACGCGCTGCGCCCAGTCGCCGCCCCAGTTGGACGTGACCTTGCTGACCTGGCGGTACTCCAGCAGCGCCGCGACCGCGGGATGCTCGCGGTGGTCGCGCAGGGCGACCTCCCGGGTGGTTGGCAGATCAATCCCCAGACGGTGGAGAGCCGCGAGGAGCTGCTCGGGCGAGTCGAGGTTCACCGGCTCCGGTCCCAGCAGTGTCTGCGGGCTGTCTTCGGTGACCAGCGCCTCCTGCACCGCCGCCTCCAGCTCGGGGAGGTCGGCCTCCAGTGCACCGACGACCGAGGCCCACCTCGGCGCATCGAAGGCCATGCCGCGCAGCTGCAGGTCGGCCAGCACCGGTAAGGCGGCGAACTCCAGCTGCGCCACCTTCGTCAACCCGTGACCGACCAGCTCGCGCCACTGCTGGGAGAACACCCCGAAGGTGGCCACCGCGTCGTCGGCCGCGTAGCGCAGCTGCGCCTCGGTGAAGCCACCACCCTTGCCGAAGGATTCGCGCACCGACTTGTCCAGCTGCATGCCGAGGCGGAACGACGCGATGCCGGCGAGCCCGATGCCAGTGGTCGTCTTCTCGCCGCCGTCGAGCAGCTGCTGGGCCAGCATCGTGTCGGCCACCCGACGTACGGCGACGCCCGAGGCGGCCAGGAAGCGCAGGTCGAACGAGCCGTGGTGGAACACCTTGAGCACCCCGGTGTCGCCGAGCACCGGGGCGAGCACGGCCGGGTCCACACGCTCGGCGTCAAGGACGAGCACGGGCAACGACGGTCCCGCGGCGAGCTGCACGAGCCGCAGTCGATCGCGGTAGGGATCCCAGCCGTTGGTCTCGGTGTCCACCGCAATCATCGCCGCACCGTCGAGCTGCCCCAACCACTGCGCAGCGTCGGTGGCCGTGGCGGCGTGCACGTAGGGTTGGGGTTCGCTCATCGCTGCCGTGGAGTCTGCCGCATGCGTCTGACGACCCTTGCCATCTGGATGGTCGCCCTGTTGCTCACTGCCTGCGCTGGCGGCACCGGCGCGGGCGATCCTCCCGCGCCCGGCGGCGGGCAGGCCGGCGCCGAGCCGACCGACGAGCCGACGGGCGAGCCGACCGTCGCCCGGCCTAGCGTCGACCCGTCCGAGCTGCGCGAACAGGTTCGGGGGCGCAAGTCCAGGACGCTGACCGGCAGGCTTGGCCGGGACGAGACCTTGGAAGGCGGCTGCGCTTGGCTGGAGGCCGAGGGCCAGCGTTGGCAGGTCATCTACCCGCGCGGCTACCGGCTTGACATCGCCTCCGGCGCACTGTTCGGCCCCGATGGCAAGATCGCCGACGACGGCGACACCGTCACGGTGCAGGGTGCGGCGGCGCCGGACATGGCCACCACCTGCCAGGTCGGCCCGGTGTTCCGGGCGACCTCGGTCGAGGTCTGATCCGAGGGTCGGCCCTCACGAAAGGCCCGGCGGAGATCCCTGTCGTCGCTGGCGGCGGCGCTCGCGGCGCTCGGCCGACTCGGCGGCGGCCATGGTCTCGGTCTGCTCGACGGTCGGGGCGGTGCCGCCGAGGTGCGCCGGCAGCCACCAGCGGTCGTCGGGACCGGCTGGCTGCTGCGGGTAGTCACGCGAGGCCCGGTCCACCATCGACTCGATGGTCGCCATCAGCCGCTTATTGACGTCGGCCGGGTCGTCTCCGGGCGCATAAGCGATCGGCGGCCCGTAGTCGACGGTGATGATCACGTTGCGCTGGAAGTTGCGGCGACGCCCCTTGGTCAGCACCCGCTGGCTGCCCCACACGGCACCGGGGATCAGCGGCGCACCCGCCTCCATGGCCATCCGCGCCGCCCCCGGCTTGCCGCGGGCGGGCACGAACGACCGGCTGATGGTGCCCTCGGGGAACATGCCGAGCAGCTCGCCGCGGCGCAGGGCGGCCACCGAGTCGATCAGCGCCTGCTGCGCACGCCCGAAGCGGTCGACGGGAATGTGCTTCATGGAGCGCATCATCGGTCCGGCTACCGGATGCTCGAAGACCTCCTGCTTGGCCAGGAACCGCACCAGCCGTCCTCGTGGCCGTACCCCGTAGCCGACGAAGACGAAGTCGAAGTAGCCGATGTGGTTGGTGGCGATGACCCCGGGGCCAACGGTCGGCACGTGCTCCGAGCCGGTGACGCGCACCTGCCACCCCAGGACCTTGAACAGGGTCAGCGCGGCGCCGATGACCGGGCGGTAGACCGGTTCCATGGCGGGTCTCCTAGCCCCAGGCTGCGAAGCGGTCAAGCGTGAATACGGCGCGTCAGCCTACCCGCACGCCTGGCGCGCGCTCGTTTCCGGGGCGGTCGGCGCGGGCAAGCCGGGGACCATGACTCAGTACGGCTACACCCTGTTCAGTGAACTCAACGGCCCCAAGGCGCTGGTGGCCCAGGCGCAGCACGCGGAGGAGCTCGGCTTCGACTTCGCTGTGATCTCCGACCACTTCCATCCGTGGCTGGACAGCCACAGCGACAGTCCCTTCGCGTGGAGCGTGCTGGGGGCGGTCGCGGCGACGACGTCGCGCATGAAGCTGACCACGCTCGTGACCTGCCCCATCATCCGCTACCACCCGGCAGTGATCGCCCAGGCCGCCGCCACTATCGCGGTGATGAGCGACAACCGGTTCACGCTCGGCCTTGGCGCCGGTGAGCGCCTCAACGAGCACGTCGTCGGCCGTGGCTGGCCAGCGGTCGACATCCGCCACGAGATGCTGACCGAGGCGGTCGAGGCCATGCAGCAGTTGTGGGCCGGCGGCTTCGCCAGCTACCGCGGCAAGCACGTCACCGTCGAGGACGCCCGGCTGTACACGCTGCCCGATCAGCGGATTCCGATCGCCATCGCCGGCAGCGGGGACCAGTCGCTGGAGCTGGCGGCCCGCCTCGGCGACGGCATGGTCGCCGTCGACCCCGAGCCCGAGCTGGTCGAACGCTTCCGCAAGCACGGCGGCCAAGGCAAGCGCACTATCGGGCAAGTTGCGCTGTCCTACGACAGCGACGAGGCTAAGGCGCGCCAGTACGCCATGCGCTTCAAGTTCGGCGTGCCAGGATGGAAGGTCATGGCCGAGCTGCCCAACCCGGTGAACTTCGAGGCCGCGACGCAGACGGTTCGCGAAGACGACATCACCGAGGCGGTGGCCTGTGGCCCCGACCCCGAGGTGCACGTGGAGGCCATCAAGGCCTACGCCGATGCCGGCTTCGAAGAGATCTGCGTCGTGCAGGTCGGCGACGACTACGACGGGTTCTTTCGCTTCTGGACCGACGAGCTGGTCCCCCGCCTGGGATAGGACGCAACCCAGTTCCGCGCCGTGGTCCTACCCCGCCGGCACTCACCCCGGGTGGTGGGCATCCAGCACCGATTCGGTAGCAGATGCCCACCACCGCCGGGGGTGGGAACGTGTTACTCGTTGTACTCGGGGCAGTTGGGTGCCAAGGGGTCGGCGGCCCTTGACGTATCCGCGGTGACGGCCCGCAGCGCATCGATGCGCCCGTTGCCGAAGCACTCGTCGTAGCCCCGCAGGCCGATGTCGATGGCGGTGTTCTGCAGCCTCGCCTCGACCTTGGTCGGTGAGGCCTTGACGTCGCCGTCGGCGCCGAGCGTGCCGATCTGGCTCACGATCAGCGCCGCGACACCAGCCGCGTGCGGTGAGGCCATCGAGGTGCCCTGGATGCAGACGTAACCACCGCCGGGGAACGTCGATAGGACCGTCCTCCGGCAGTCCCCGGTGGTTCCGTTGCCACCCGGTGCGGTGATGTCGGTCGCGCCGGTGCCGTAGTTGGAGTAGCCGGCCTTCTCGCTGTTGCGGCCGAGGGAAGCGGTGCCGATGACACCCTGCGTCTCGGCGGGGACGACCTCGCACTCGTTGGTGACGCCCTGGTCGTCCTCGGGGTGCGCCAGGTCGGTGTCAGAGTTGCCCAGCGCCGCCACCGGGGTGACGCCCTGGCTGCGGGCGTACTGCACGGCCCGCTCGACGGCTCTGCGGAAGGCGCGCTGGGTGGGGTCGGAGTTGCACTTGAACTCGGTCGACTCCTGGAACTCGTTGTCGTCGACGAAGAAGCTCATGTTGATCACGTCGAGCTGGATGTCACCGGCGTAGGTGATCCCGTCGACGACGGCGCTCGCGTAGCAGTAGCCGGTGGCGTCGCAGACCTTGACCGGCACCAGCGTGACGTTCGGGGCGACGCCGACGATACCCAAGTCGTTGGCCCGCGCGCCAACGGTGCCCGAGACGTGGGTCCCGTGGAACTGGTTGTCGGTGCAGGGGTCGGGGGTACCGACGCCTGGTCCCATCGGCACGAAGGTGATGGAGTTGCGGCCGCGGGCGCAGTCGACGTTGCTGCCGTCGGAGTCCAGGAAGTCGGGGTGCCGCCCGTCGGTGCCGCTGTCGAGGATGCCGACGTCGACCGCCCGGGCGCCGGCCTGCACGGCGTGCGCCTGCTCGGTGCGGATCTGCTGCATGTCCCACTGCTCTGACTCCAACGGGTCCTGCGACGGTTCGGGCCCACCCCCTGGCAGACCCTGCCAGGAGAAGTCGGCGCCGACCTCGTCGACGAGGCTGGAGGCCCGCAGCACGGCGGCGAAGCCGGAGACGGTCGACTCGGCCACGAGCACGCCCATCTGGCGGGTGTAATTGGCGGCCACCGTGCCGCCCGCGGCGGTCACCAGCGACCGTGCCTGGGCGGCGGTCGTCGACGTGTCGAGCACGATCAGGTAGCGGCTATCGCTCAGGCGGGCAGTGCCGCCGTCGGTCTGGGCACCGGCGCTGGCCACGGCGGGCAGACCGAGCAAAGCGGGCAAGATGAGAAGGGTGAGCAGCAGGCGACGGGCAAAGGGAAACATGAACGCTCCTGTTGGATGGCGGTCTCGTGTCCTCCCTTCGACGGCCGGGCGCCGCTTCCTTCCTCAGCTAACCGGATAGTCGTGGCGGCGCAGGGTCTGCACCACCTCACGGATGTGGTCGGGGCCGCGCGTCTCCAGCTCCAGCTGCACCTCGACCTCGAGGATCCCCAGCCGCGTCGCCAGGCGGTGGTGTTCGACCGCGACGATGTTGGCGCCGGCCTCGGCCAACAGCCCCAGCAGTCCCGACAGCGCCCCAGGGCGGTCGTCCAGCCGCGTGCGCAGGACGAGGTAGCGGCCCTCCTCGAACATCCCCGAGGAGATGATCCGCCCCAGCAGCAAGGGATCGACGTTGCCGCCGCACAGCAGGATCACCACCGGCTCGATCAGCGTCGGCGAGCCCTCCAGCACGGCGGCCAGGCCGGCGGCGCCCGACGGCTCCACCACCTGCTTGGCCCGCTCGACCAGCAGCAGGACCGCTCTGGCGATGGCCTCGTCGGAAACGGTGACGCATTCGTCGACCAGCTCGCGCACGTGGGCCAGCGTCAGCTCGCCCGGGGTCTTGACGGCGATGCCGTCGGCGATCGTCGAGACGCTGTCCAGGGCGCAGGGTTGCCCGGCGGCCAGCGACGCGGGGAACGCCGCAGCTCCCGCGGCCTCGACGCCGACGATCCGTGTGTCGGGCTTGCGAGCCTTGACGGCGGCGGCGATGCCCGCGATCAGACCCCCGCCGCCCATCGGCACCACGATGGTCCCGGCGTCGGGCACCTGGTCGAGGATTTCCAATCCCAGCGTGCCTTGCCCGGCGATGATGTCGGGGTGGTCGAAGGGGTGGACGAACACCGCCCCGTTCTCGGCGGTCCACTTCTGCGCGGCCTCGTAGGCGTCGTCGAAGCCGTTGCCGATCAGCACCACCTCGGCGCCGTAGGACCGGGTGGCCTCGACCTTGGGCAACGGCGCCGTGGCCGGCATGAACACCGTCGCGCGCACCCCGACCAGCCGTGCCGACAGCGCGACACCTTGGGCGTGGTTGCCCGCGGACGCGCAGACCACCCCACGGGCGCGTTCGGCCTCGTCGAGCTGCACGATGCGGTTGTAGGCGCCGCGGATCTTGAACGAACCCGTCCGCTGGAGGTGCTCACACTTGAGCAACGCACGGACCCCGGCCAGCTCCGAGACGGCGGAGGACGGCTCCAGCGGGGTGGTTTGGACCACGCCGGCCAGGCGTTCGCGGGCGGCCAGGATCTCGGGAAGGGCGACCAGTTCAGGGTGCACGCGT
>JACCVM010000085.1 GCA_013698135.1 Euzebyaceae bacterium
TCAAGCGTGACGCGGCCTACGGTCTTGGAGGGCATTGGAAGACGCTCCGTCCTCGCTGGCGGACGGTCCATGGTAGAGGTAGGGCATCATGCCCGCCCGGTTGCACGCCCACCTGACCGCCGACCCCTTGTCGGTCGAGTCCGCCCAGGCCTTCGTCGCTGACCGCACCGCCGGTGCGGTGGTCGTGTTCACGGGCACCGTTCGTGACCACAGCGAGGGCCGCGACGTCGCCGGCCTCACCTACGAGGCCTACGGCGAGCGCGCACAGCCACAGATGGAGGCCCTGGCCGCCGAGGTGGCGCGCCGCTTTCCCGATGTCACCGCAGTGTGGCTGGAACACCGCACCGGTGAGCTCGCCGTCGGCGAGCCGTCGGTGGTGGTGGCCGTGTCGACCCCCCATCGGCCCGAGGCCTTCACGGCGGCACGGTGGGCGATCGACGAGCTGAAGGCGACCGTGGCCATCTGGAAGCAAGAGCACTGGACCTGCGGTGGTGCGCACTGGCCCGGTACGCCATGAGGCCCGACGCCGCCGGCTGGTCGCCGTGCTGCCGCCAACAGCCGGGTCGGGCCGACCATGGCGCGTGACCTCGCGATTGACCTGGGCACCGCCAACACCTTGGTGTGGAGCCGTGGTCAGGGGATCGTGTTGAACGAGCCGACCGTCGTCGCGCTCAACACCCGCAACGGCGACGTCCTGTCGATGGGCCATGAGGCCTACGCCATGACGACGACCACGCCAAGTCACATCGTGGCGGATCGGCCGCTGCGCAGTGGCGTCATCACCGACTTCGAGACCACCGCTCGCCTGCTGCGGCTGGTGTTCGGCCGGATCGGGCTGTCGCGGTTCTCCCGGCCTCGGGCCCTGCTGTGCGTGCCCAGCGCGCTGACGGGGGTGGAGCGCCGTGCCATGGTCCAGGCCGCCGAGCAGGCCGGTGCCGCCCGCGCGCAGCTTCTCGAGCAGCCGATGGCGGCCGCCGTCGGGGCCGGCCTTCCGGTGCACGAGCCGATCGGCAGCATGGTCGTCGACGTGGGTGGCGGGACAACTCAGGTGGCGGTGATCAGCCTTGGCGGCGTGGTCGCCACCAAGGGGGTGCGGGTTGGCGGCTTCGACCTGGACGCGGCCATCCAGGCCTACGTGCGCCGCGAGCACGCCATGGCGATCGGCGACCGCGCCGCCGAGCAACTGAAGATCGAGATCGGCTCGGCCTTCCCCCGCGCAATCGAACCTCGGGCGGAGATCCGGGGACGAGATCTGGGCACCGGCAGGCCCAGGACCGAGCTGATCGGCGCCGAAGAGGTGCGCGAGGCGATCACCGACTGCGTCGGTGCCATCGTGAATGCCATCTCCGCCACCCTTGCCGACTGCCATCCGGAGCTGACCCATGACGTGATCACCGGGGGGCTGGAGCTCACCGGAGGCGGCGCGTTGCTGCACGGACTGGACTCCAGGATCGCTCAGGAAAGCCAGATTTCGGTGCGCGTGACCGACCAACCGCTGACGTCGGTCGTCACGGGCGCTGGCAGGACCGTCGAGGAGGCCGATGACTTCCGGGACCTGTTCGCTGGATAGCCAAGGGGTGCACGCCGCTCGGTCGGCGCAGGAACGGCGGAGGGCCGCCCCAACCGGCCACTTACACTGTCCGTGATGGCCGACGCCGCTCTGTCCGCCCCGTTGCACCTGGCGGCCAGCCTGCTCGCCCTGGTCGCCGCCGCGGGACTAGCCATCATCGTGCTGGCCCGGCCGGGGACGCTGCGCGCCGAGCATCAGGAGCCGGGCCCGTCAGAGCGGCTGTTGGCTGCGGGCGCAGGCCTGCTGGTCGCCGGCCACATCTGGGCGGGGGCGCTGGTCCCTGGCGAGCGGGTCGCCGTCGTGTTGCTGCACGCGGCCGGCCTGGTGCTGATCACCGTCGGGCTGTCGCCCCGCCGCCTGCGGGGCATTGCCGGGCCAGCGCTGGTCGTGCCTCTACCGCTGGTGGTGACCCTGCACGCCGTGGGCGCGGTCGCCGGCGTCGTCGGGGGTGTCCGTGCCTTGCTGGGCGGGCCGGCGACCAGGCTGATCGGTGCCGGCCTGCTGGCCTGGGGAGCTGCGGAAGCGATCGGGCTGGCCTCGCCCACCGCGGGCGCATGGCTCACGCTGGTCGGCGCCGCGGCGATCGGCTGGTGGCTGTGGCGGGTCAGCGCCAACGCGCTGCTGGCCAAGTTCGTGACCGCCTCGGTGGCCATCCTGCTGGCCGTGATCGTGCTGGTCGCCACGGCGCTGTCGGGGCTAGGCTCTCGTGACCTGGTCGGCAGCGAACTGGAACGACTGTCGGACATCAGCGCCGGGATCGCCGAGGACGTGGAGCGTGACTGGCCCGCACAGGCAATCGAGGCGGCGGGGGTGCTGGCCACCTCCGAAGAGCCGCTGCTCGGAGCGGCGGCCAATGATTCGGGCCTGCAAGACTTGTACGAGTCGGTGCTGGAGGGCCAGGACCAGGATTTCCTCGTGGTCCTGGATGACCGTGGCCGGATCCGCGGTTCCTATGCACCGGACGCTGCCTTGAGCGCCGACTTCCGCAGGCAGGTGCGCGCGTCTCCGGCTGTCGCCGAGCTGGTGACCGGCGGCCGGCTGCGCGCCGCCGATGTCTTGCGAGCCGGAGGCCGCGTAGTGGTCCTCGGTGCCGCCCGGCTGGCACCGGCGTCGGCCCGCGCCGAGCAAGGACCGATCGGCGCGGTCGTGACGGGCCGGGTGGCGGATCGGGCCTGGGCCGACGAGATGCGCGACGAGCGGCAGGTGGAGCTGCTGCTCACCCTCGACGAGTCGCGGCAGACCACGCCGACCGCGGTGTCGCCAGGACTGCGCACCATCGCCGAGCAGATCGCCGGCGCCCTTCCGAACACCGACGGACCGCACACCCTGCAACTCGGCGACCGGTCGTTGTACCTGGTGACCACGCCGGTGCGCGACCTGCGTTCCCGCCAGCTCGTCGCCCGAGCGGTGGCGGTCAACACCGCCGCCACCCTCGAGGGTTTGCAGCGTGCCCAGGCCAGGCGCCTGTTCGGCCTCGCGCTGCTCGGCGGTTTGCTGGCCGGCTTGGTGACCGCCGCCGTGACCCGCCGGCTCGTCGCGCCCATCCGCCGGCTGACCGCCGCGGCCGAGGCGGTCGGGGACGGTGATCTCGATGTGCACGTCGGCAACCCCAGCCGCGACGAGGTGGGGGTCCTCGGCCGGACCTTCGCGACCATGACCACGTCACTGGCCACGCAGGCCTCACAGCTTCACGAAGCGGCCGCGACGCAGGCGCGGCTGCGCTCACGGCTGGAGGCGCTGACCGCCTCCATGAGCGACGCGCTGGTCGCGGTCAACCCGGACGGAAAGATCGTGACCTTCAACCCGGCCGCCCAGCGCCTCGTCGGGCGTGACATCACCGAAGTGCTGGGGCTGCCGTTGGAGGAGGTGCTGATCGGGCAGGGCCCCGACGGCAAGACCGCAGCAGCGGCGGTCGGGCGGCCCGATGCCGAGGGTGAGGTCGCCGTCCAGCTGCTGCTGACCCCCGACGGCGGCCCGATCGTTCCGGCGGCGGTGACCGCCGCGCCGGTGCACGACCGCAACGGGGAACGCCTGCTAGGCCGGGTGCTGGTGCTGCGAGACGTCACTCGTGAGGTCGAGGTCGAGCGCATGAAGACCGAGCTCCTGGCCAACGTCAGTCACGAGCTGCGGACGCCGCTGACGCCGATCAAGGGCTACGCCGAGATGCTGGGGCGTCGCCAGTACGAGCCCGAGGTGACCCGTCGCTTCGCCGAGGCCATCCTGGAGTCCAGCGCCAGGTTGGAGCGCATCGTCGGGCTGATCGTGGACTTCGCCGCCCTCGACAGCGGTCGGCTGCAGCTTGCCAGCCATGTCGTGGCCCTGCCGGGCCTGGTGGCCGAGGTCCTTGCTGAGTGGCAAGCCAATGAGCCGCAACGTGAGTTCTTCCAGGAGGTGCCGCCGGAGCTACCGTCCGTCGTGGTCGATCCGAACATGTTGTGCCGCGCCCTTGACGAGCTGCTGGACAACGCCGTCAAGTTCTCCGCAGGCGGGTGTCCCGTCCGGGTCACCGGCGAGGTCAGCGTCGTCGAGGGCCGCTCGGTGGTCCGGCTGTCAGTCCACGACGAAGGCGTCGGCATCGAGTCGGACGTGGCCGCGAGGATCTTCGGCGACTTCTACCAGGGCGATGCCAGCGAGACGCGCACCTACGGCGGTCTTGGGCTTGGTCTGGCGTTGGTTCGTCGGATCATGGAGGGGTTGGGTGGCAGGGCGGCAGTGCGGTCCGAGCTGGGTCGCGGGTCGTCGTTTAAGCTGTTGCTGCCCGTCGCCAGAGGCGAGGAGGCATGACCTTGCTGGGACGTCTGCGCCGGCGATGGTGGCTGGCGCTGCTGGGCCTGCTCGTCGGAATTGCGCTGTTCGCCACGCGCCTGGCGTCCTTCTACACCGACGTGCTGTGGTTCGACAGCATCGGGTTCTCCGGGGTGTTCTGGAAGCTGCTGGCCACGCGGCTGGTGCTCGGATTGGTCGCAGGTTTGCTGGTGACCGCCCTGGTTGCCGGCAACATGCTGCTCGCCCGGCGTTTGGCTCCCGCCTACCGCATCCCCTCGCCACAAGAGGCGGTGGTGGAGCGCTACCGCCAGGCGCTGCTGCCCTACGTGCGCCCTGTGCTGCTCGGCGTGGCAGTGCTGTTCGGCCTCATCGCCGGCCTGTCGATGTCGGGTCGCTGGTCGACCTACCTGCTGTGGGCCAACGCCCAGGAG
>JACCVM010000110.1 GCA_013698135.1 Euzebyaceae bacterium
ACGTGCCGATGTTCGACCCAACCTCCGGCGGAACGTGCGCGCTCGCGTTGCTCCTGCTCGAGTCCCCTGGGCCTGCATCGACCGCTGCGTTGGGGTCGGGCTTCGTGTCGCCGCATAACGATGACCCCACGGCGGAGCACGTCATCTTCTCCTCACCCACCATCAGGTTCCATTCAGCTCCGTCGCGTTCTGGAACGTGGTGCCGTGGTGGCTGCCTGCGGAAACTGGCGCCGGCACCTTCCGCGCGCCTCGTACGACCGAGGTCGAGGCGGCCGCACCATGGCTCGACCGACTCTTCTCGCTACTTCCGGACCTCAGAATCGTCATGGCTCTGGGACGGCCGGCACAGCGCGGTCTCGACCGCTACGCACAGGCACGACAGTTCCGTTACACAACAATTGCCGCTCCTCATCCCGGCAACCGAGCCTGGAACCAACCGACGTTGCGGACCTCGACACACGCGGCGTTCGCTTCCCTCTCTCAGCTCCTCCGAGACAAGGCAACAGGCGATCATCCCCGGCGCATCGACCACTGGCCCTGAAGACTGCGTCAAACATGAGCAAGTACACGGTCCAGGGGCCGAGGGACCTTGGTGAGATCTAACGCCTCTACCAGCAAGCGCGCGTAATGGATCTTCCGGCCGGAGCGTGTGCCCATGAAGCGCCGAAGCTGCGCCTCATGCGTTCGGTCTTGCTGCGCAGGCTGCTTTTGGAAGATGCGGAACGATCCCAGCTCGCGCTGCGCGTCGACGACTTGTTCGACCGAGGCGGTACCCAGGGAGCGGATCAGCTCGTCCTCCAGGTCTACGAGACACACGTAGAAGCCGAGTGACTCCATGCCGGCGCGAGTGAGGTTGGAGCCGAGACCAGCCCGCTCGAGACCGCGCCGGAAGTCACCCTCCTCACCGGCGTCGCAGAGGCCCGCCAGTCGGAGGTCAAGCCCCCGAGGGCCGAACCGAACCAGGAAGCTACCGATTGCCTGCGCACCCCCAATCGGCACCACGGCAACGTCTTCAGCGTCGAGATCCCGGCCATGACGCCGCGCCAGCGCTTCGAGCGCGGCCTGATCGCTGCTTCCTTCAACCAGCACCACCGAACGTACGTTGGAGCCGACGGCCAGCGCGCGTGCTGCCCCGGGCACTCGTGGAGCACCGCTGCTGCCAGCCGCCCGTTCGACAGCTGCCAGGTGGAACCGCCGCTTGTCGTCCATGTGCCCAGCCTCGCAGCCCACAGCCACCTGACCACCACTACCGCCCGGCTCGTGGATGGCCGCTCTTGCCGTCCAGCGCGACGGCGCCGCTTGACGCGTCGGCGACCACCATGAGCATCCCACCAATGAGCGTGCCAGGACGCAACTCTCGTGGGGAAGGGTGCTTCTTATTCGAGCCTCGCCGAGCTGCTGGAGCGGGTCGAAACGCTGACGGGGGCGACGAGTAGTGCGCATCGCGCACCGACCTGAAGCAGGCCTCTCCACCGACGACATCACGGACGCGATCCACAGCCTGACCCGCGAGTGGATGGTCGCGTCAGGCTAGTGGTGCAGATGAATCGCTGCGAGGTCATCACGTTCGCCGGGACAGCACCAACCACAGCGCTGCGGCGGGCAACGACAGCCACGAACTACGCCGCTGTCGATCACTCGCTCCGTAATCGCCAGTACGCCCGGGGGTCACGCTCGGACCGACCCACCCACTCGACGTAGCCGGCGTCTCGCAGCGCTCTGAGCCGGAAGGCCGCTGATGGCTTGGACATGTCCAGCCGATCGGCGACGTCGCCGGTGCTCAAGCCGCCGGCCTGCCGGATGAACTCCATGACCTCCCGCGAGCGGCTCGGCAGACGATCCGCGACATCGGGATCGACCAACGTGGCCACCAAGGTCAGTCGCACGCTGGCCTGCGTCTGCTGGTAGACCGGCTCGCCGAGGCCGGCCATCCGCATCTCCTCGAACATGCGCCTCACGCCCTCACCAAGCTCTTGGCCGTAGCGCAGGTCCGCCGCGGCACGCGCCAGCCGTGGGTTGCGGGCGAAGCGCGGCAGTTCGCGGGGATCGCGCTCGAAGGACACGACGCCTGGGAAGCGGCCAGGGCTTTCGATCTCGATCCGGTTATCGAACACCTCGGCCCGGATGTGGTCGCCGCCCAAGCTGTATGAGCGGTGGATCACGGCGTTCACGAGGCCCTCGAGCCAGGCGTCGCGCGGTATGAGCGGGACCCGCTCGAACCGCCCGCCGGCACCGAGCTGCCGCCGGCTGGGGACCACCGCGTCGACCTCGGCCATCGCCAACTGCAGCTGGCGTGGGATGGGGCCGGCGCAGGCGGCATCATGCGTCAGGCGCTGACGCGCGCCGGTCCCGCGCTCGACTCCTTCGTAGCGCAGCACCCGCACGTACGCCTCGGGGAACTCGTCCTGCGGCTGCCGGCCGAACAGGAGATAGCCGCCGACCGTGATCTCGCCCGACCGCGTCGTCACCCCCCGTGCGTTGAGCACGCGCATCGGGTCGTCGAGTCCAAGCGCGTCGGCATGTTCTGCGAGCAAGTCGTCATCGAGGTCGTCGAGCGTCGCGCCCGGCACCGGCCTGGAGTCGAACTGTGCATACCCCTTGTCGTAAACCAACTCCTGGCGCTGCGCGAAACGCAGGAGGCGCGTTTCGTCGCCGACGCGGAGATAGCAGCGGTCGTCGGTTGTGGTGTGGACGTCTTCGCCGGAGCGCACGCTCAACAGCAAGAGATGATCAGGGTCACCCCGGGAGTTGATGCACCCGACCTCGCTCGCCGTAACCCTCACCGGTGGCGTCGTGCGGTCCAGGTGTGCCTGGCGCAATTCGTTGACCCGGTCGGAGTCAGCGTCGATGCCCTCGACCATCCCGCGCCAAAGCCCGACGACCAGCACACCGCCGTCGGCGTTCGCCATGCCGACGAGATGTTGGGCGAGCTCTGCCGGCCTTGTACGGACGGATTTCCGGTCGAACCACTGGCCTTCAGGCAACGCGAGCAGGGCCGACCCCACAGCACCGGCCGGCTGTGCCAATGCGGTTTCGACCGTAGGCCTCGTCATGGGTGGTGCAAACTACTACAAAGATTTGGCAGTAGCGCGCGGCCTGCGGTTACGTGCTTCGAGTGGCCCACGTACGCGGGGCAGATGCGCCGCCGTCTTCTGCCGCCTCGCGGTGTGTGACGGCGCAGTGGTCGGGTACAGCGCCGCCCGCCTTCGACATGCTCTTGGCCCGCCTCGGTTCGAATACGGACGTCAGAGGCACCGTCGAACCCGGCGATGACGAGGGGACCGGCGACGGAGGGGCCAGCTCGTCAGCCTTGACACCGCGGTAGGGCGCCAGCACAGGTTTCCTACCGCTTCGGGGGGAGCGATCGTGCGTACCTGGTTCCCAGTGTGACCCACTTCACGAGTTGACGCGTCGTACCGACGTCGCGGGACTCGACGCGTAACCACCCGTGCATCGCTCGACCGCGCATCTCCATGAACCGAGCATTCGTCGTCTCGGCGAGCCTGTCGGACTCCGCGGGATCCACTCGGACAAGGATGCCGCCCTGACCGCTGGCCGCTACCGCCATGTTGCCTGCGACGAGGAATGCGAGCCCGCCGAACATCTGTCTCTCTGTCAGGTCTGGCTCCCTAGCCAACAGCTCGCGAATGCGCTCCGCGACGTCCTCGTCATAGGCCATGGCACATCGTACGGACGCAGCGCGACCGACCTCCAAGGTGCCCACCGCCCCGACAGCACGACGCCCGAGCCAAATCAGGCCCAGGCGCGGCGCAAAACGGGTGTGCGTATGGGGTTACGAGACGTGGAGAAGACTTGTTCTTATTCGAACCTAGCTGTGCTGCGACTTCGCCTGAATGACGTTGCCCGCGCAGCCGACGAGACGTGACACACCGGGCTGATGGGCGACGAGATCGACGGCGTCATGGAGCCGGTCTTCACCCGACATCAACAACGGCGTGTACCGCTGCCGGTTGGGCGGAACGCAGGACGCGCGTGCGGGAAGGCCTACGGCCGCCTGTTCTCACAGCTCGACCTGGTGTCGGCGCGCCTGGAGAAGCAGCGCTACCTCGTCCGCGACACGATCACCGAGGCCGACGTCCGCCTGTTCACGACGCTGGTGCGCTTCGACCGCCTCTACCGCAGAGATGCCAGTGCTCTGGGCGTACGCCCGCGACCCTGTTCTGGACCCCGGGGTTCCGCGAAACCATCGACTTCGATCACATCAACCGCTGTCTACTACGAGGCCACCTCGGACAAGCAAGCCCACGGGGATCGTGCCGGTGGGGCCGACCTCCGGACCTGTCGAGCTGGCGCGAAACGCACGGTCGCGAGGCGCTGGGTGACCGGCCTTCCTTCGACGGCACGTCCCGCCGCCCCCGGAAGCCGAACGAGGTCGTGCCTCCCCAGCACTCCGTGTAGCGGGCAGCCGCCGGGCGACCGCTGTCGTCCGCGGGACCCTTTGGCGATCCCCGCGCGTCGGGGTCGACCCCCGGCGGTGTGGTCTCGTCGCACCGCTCGCGCGGATCCCATGTCTCGTCGCGGTCCTCGGGCGCCTTGGGATCGGGCGGCGGCGACTGCTCGGGCGGCGTCCGCCCCGGGGCGCGGTAGCAGGCCACGTACACGCCGACCGCCACGATGACGACGACGGCGACCACGATGAACGTGATGAGCATGCAACCTCCAGCTACGGCGGTCGTTTCCCCCGGGTCGCGACGGCCATTCGTCGCCTGCTCGGCCGTGAGGCTCATTCGCCGGCGAGCGTCCCCCGCAGAGCGGCTGCGATGTCCCAGTCGCCGGGGTCGGTCGTGCTGGCCCACTGATCGGTCTGCGTCAGCGCCCAGTGGGCCCAATGCAGGGTGGCGCGCTCCTGCTCGTGCTGGAAGGGCAGCGTCAGCGCGGCAAGGTGGAGGCGTTGGGGGAACTGCGATCGTCCCGCAAGGTCGTCGCCGGTCATCGACTCGAGCACGTCGATGCGCGCCCGAGCCTCCGCCGCGATCTGCTCGAGGGTCGCGCGCAGCTGCGCGAGGTCCCCGCAGTCGGCGAAGAACACCTTGACCATGCCCTCGAACTCGCTGCTGCGCGGTGCCGGCGGCAGCCCCAGCCAGCTCGCCAGCTCGCGGCGCCCCCTAGCGGTGATGGTGTAGCGAGTGCCGCGGCGGCGGCCCGTGCGCTCCTCGACGGCGCGGGCCAGCCCCGCGGCGGCCAGGCGCTTGGGCTCGTCGTACAGCTTGCGCTCCGCCCGCGGCCAGAACCAGTGCAGGCTGCGCTGCACCTGCTTGGTCAGCTCGTAGGTGGTCCACGAGCGCACGGCCAGCAGGCCGAGGATGGCGAAGGACGTGGTGGTCAACCGGCTGCTCACGGAAGGCATCTTGACATACTGCCATAGGCAGTATCTATTGGCGAACGGGATACTGCAGAGGGCAGTATTTGTCGGATGACGTTGGAGGGAGTCATGACCACGTTGGCGTCACCACGGATCTCTTACGACGAGCTCGGCTCGGGCGGGCCGGCCCTTCTGTTCCTGCCCGGGTGGTGCGGCGGCCGGGAGGTGTGTTCGCCGATCTGCTGTCCGCGGGTCGCGCAGTCCCGCCGTGCCGTCGCCCTGGACTGGCGCGGGCACGGCCAGTCGGAGCGGTCCGACTCGGACTTCGGCACGGCCGAACTGGTGGCCGACGCCCTCGGAGTGATCGACCGGCTGGGCCTGGGCGCCGATCGTTCCCGTCGGGCTGTCACGCCGGCTGGGTCACCATCGAGCTGCGGCGCCGCCTCGGCCCGAAGGGCGTGCCCGGCGTCGCGTTCCTCGACTGGATGATGTTTGGACCGCCACCGCGCTTCATCGACGCGCTGGCCGAGCTCCAGCGGCCCGAGGCCTGGGAGGCGGTCCGCGCCGGGCTGTTCGACATGTGGACCACGGGGATGGACGTGCCGGCGCTGCAGGAGTATGTGGCGAGCATGGGGACGTACGGCTTCGACTGCTGGTCGCGTGCCGGCCGTGAGATCGCTGCCGCCTTCGCCGCCCACCCGGTGCCGCTCGAGGCCCTCGCGGAACTCGAGCCCCCTGCCCGGCGCTCCACCTGTACGCCCAGCCGCGCGACGACGGTCTGCTGGCCTCCCAGCGGGAGTACGCCGCGGCCCACCCGTGGTTTGAGGTCCAGCGGCTCGAGGCGCGCAGCCACTTCCCGATGTTCGAGGTCCCCGCCGAGGTCGCGGCGGCGCTCGAGCGGTTCGCGGGACGGCTTGCGGGGTGACATCCGATGAGCCAGAGACGGGTGCCGCGGCTGCTCGTCGTCGTCGCGCATCCGGACGACGAGACCTTCGGCTGCGGCTCCGTCCTCCTCCAAGCGGCTGCGCGGGGAGCCGTCACAGCCGTCTGCTGCGCCACGCGGGGCGAGGCCGGCGAGCCGGCGCCCGGCAGTGGGGTCACCGTCGAGCGGCTGGCGGCGGTGCGGGATGCCGAAC
>JACCVM010000114.1 GCA_013698135.1 Euzebyaceae bacterium
CTCGTGGTAGCCGTCGGGACGGGTTCCGCGCACGCCGAGGAACAGATTGAGCTTGGCCGGGGCGCGGACGTGCACCCAGAGGCCGTCCTCGGGCAGCTCCCGTAGCACGGCGGGCGCTCCTTTGCTCGCGGAGCCGTGCGACAAGCCTCGTCGCCCGCCCCCTTCAGCCGCACGCCGCATGGTAGGCGGCGCGCTGATCGCGCACCAACGTCGTGGCGGCCAATCGTCATGGCCGCAGCGCCGCGGTGAGCCGGACGAAGCCGTCGAGATCCAGCTCCTCGGCGCGCACTCCAGCACCGAGACCGGACGTCCGCAGCGCGGCCTCGATGCTGGCGGGCGGACGCTGCGGCCTGGCCAGCGCGTTGCGCAACCGCTTCCGGCGCTGCCGGAAGGCGGTGTCGACGACCTCGAACAGCGACTGTCGGTCGCCCGTTTCAGGCTGGGCCCGTGGACGAAGCCGGACCAGCACCGAGTCGACCTTGGGCACGGGATAGAAAGCGTTGCGGCTGACCGAGCCTGCCAGCGCGGCCTCGGCCAGTGCCGCCACCTTGACGCTGACACCGGCATACAAGGGGTCGCCGACCCGCGCGACCCAGCGATGGCCGACCTCTTTCTGGACCATGACCAGCAGATCACCGAATGCGCCGCTGACCAGGGCAGTCATGACGATGGGTGTCGCCACGTTGTACGGCAGGTTGGCCACCAAGGTGGTGGGCCGCCCGCCCGTCAGTGCTCGGAAGTCGATGGCCAGCGCATCGGCGTGCATGACGGTGACGCCAGGGTCGGCGCCCACGACGTCGCCGAGGGCGCGCACCATGCCGGCGTCGACCTCGACCGCCACCACACGGGCTCCGGCCGCGCGCAGGGCGAGAGTCAGGCTGCCCAGCCCTGCGCCCACCTCGACCACAAGATCGCCGGGCTTGAGGTCGGCGGCCCGCACCACCTTGCGGACGGTGTTGGGGTCGACGACGAAGTTCTGGCCCAGCGCCTTGTGGGGTGCCAGTCCGTGGTCAGCCAGCAGCCGGCGCACGTCGGCCGGGGTGAGCAGCCCTGGCATCGCCTACGGTTGCTCGGGTTCCGGGAGGGCGAACAGCCTCCGGGCGTTCGCCGTGGTGGTCAGGGCCATCTGTTCGGCGCTCATGTCGTGCAGCTCGCCCAGTTGCGCGACTGTCAGCGGTACCCGCGACGGCTCGTTGGGACGACCGCGGTGGGGGTGCGGTGACAGGAACGGCGAGTCGGTCTCGGCGACCAGCAGCTCAAGTGGGACGGCGATCGCGGCCTCGCGGATCTGGGGAGCGTTACGGAACGTGACGTTGCCGGCAAAGGACATGAACCAGCCGTTGGCCGCGCAGGTCTGCACCAGCGTGGTGTCGCCGGAGAAGCAGTGAAACACCGTCCGCTCAGGGGCGCGCTCGTCGAGCAGGATCGCCACCACGTCGTCGTGCGCGTCGCGATCGTGGATGATCAGCGCCTTGTCCAGCTCCTTGGCCAGACGGATGTGGTCGCGGAAGGAGTCCTCCTGGCGGACCGGCGGCGCCCCCTCGCGGAACCAGTCGAGGCCCGTCTCGCCGATCCCGACCACCTTGGGGTGGCCGGCCAGGCCGGCGAGGTGGCGCAGGACGTGCTCCGTCGCCTCGATCGCGTTGTTGGGGTGGATGCCGACGGCGGCGTAGACGCCTTCGGTGTAGGTGGCGGTCTGCACCGCCTCGGCCGATGAGGCCAGGTCGATGCCTACCGTGACTATGGCCTCCACGCCGGCCTCGCGGGCACGGACGATCGCCTCATGGGAGCCGGAACCGTCCATGAGCTCGAGATGGCAGTGCGTGTCGATGTACACGGCGTGTACCTCATCCCCGCAGCCGGATACGGCGAAGCCCGCGACGACGGCGGGCCGGGGCCACGCTATCAGGTGCCGCGGACTGGATCGCCTTTGACCAGCAAGCGCCAGCTGCCTCCTGGGTCGATCGCCACGCGCCAGCCGAGCCAGGCACCGAAGTGTTCCGAGTCGAGGACCGCCTGTTCGCCGAATGCGCTGAATGCGTCGACCAGCTCCGCGCGTTCCTCGGCCGTCCAATCCGCGGGAGTCGGGCGGGCGGCGGCTCGGGGCCACACGAACCAGCCGTTGTCCAGCCGGCCGGGCGGCAGCCGGCCCAACAGCGTGGCCATGGCGACCAACGGGCCGGGATGGATGTGGTCGGTGTCGTGCTCCCCCTCCCGGTAGACGGCAATGTGGTCGGTACGCCCGCCGGAGTTGCTGGTGAACTCGCCGTCGTTGGGAAGCAGTTCTCGCAGGGCCGCGTAGTCGCGATCCACGGCGGCGGCCAGCAGCGGGTCGACGGTGGCCTGCACCGCGCCGGGCAGCCCTGGGTCGCCGGCGGTTTCGGGCGGCACGCGTTGCAGCCATGTGTAGAAAGCCGCCACGTCGCCATCCAGCGAATAGATCGTCTGGTCGACGGTCGGGAACTGCTTGAGGGTGTTGTCCAGTTCGGACAACAGCCCCTCGGAGCCGCAGGAGGTGCTGGCGTTGTTGATGTCGCCGAAGCGGTCGTCGAAGTCGACCCGGGCTGTGCCTTCGGTGATGGTGACGCTGTTCAGCAGGTCGGCTGTCTCGGCGGAGAAGAAGCTGGTCGCGCCCTGCGCCCGCTCTTGTGCTGTCGGCCCGACCAGCAGCGCCTCCAGCGCCCCACGCGCCACCGCGGGCGCCTCGACCTGGCGCTCGTAGGCCCTGGTAACGGTGCAGTCGAACGTCCCCTCCTCACCGAAGTACACCTGCACCGTCGCGGTCGTCGGTTCCTTCGGCTCCGGGTCCGGTGCAGGGGTGGCCCCCTCGCCGACGGTCCGAGGCGCGAAGGTGGGGTCGACGGCGACACCTGACCAGGAGACCTCGAGCTGCACCAGGTCCCCGTAGCCGTCGACCAGGTAGGTGGCGTTGCCGTCGCCCACGATCCAGGCCGGCGCGTCACCCGGCAACCACAGCGGCTCGCCCTCCGCCGCGGCGGCGCGACCCTCCTCGTCGCGTCGCACGTCGAGTGCCCCGGCAGCGGCGGTGTACAGCGGCCCGGACAGGTCCAGTGGCATGGGCAGCTCGTTGAGCCCCTGCAGCGCCTGGTACTCGCCGGGGACCGGTTCGCCGGACCCAGAGCCACGCACTGCGCGGCCGGCGAGGCTCATGGCACCGATCTCGGCGTCGAGCGGCGCGTCGCCGTCGTTCACCACGCAGCACAGCTGCAGGACCATGACCTGGTTCGCCAAGCTGGGGGACGGCGTCACGTACGTGGAGTCCTGTAACCCCCCGGACACTTCGACCCGCGTCGGCGTCGGGCCCTCCGACTCCAGGTGCGCCGTCCACAGACCGGCGCCCTCGAAGCCAGCCTCCCACCACAGCCGCTCCCCCGAAGCATCCCAGGCGAGATGGCGGGCTGTGAACTCCTCGGCGGGGTCGCCGAAAACGGGGAACTGCAGAAGGGTCTCGCCCAACGGCTCGGGGCGAACTACGATGCTCGGCTGGGTGCCGTCGCCTGGCTGGTCGACCAGCCAGGCCAGCTGACCGTCGGGGCCGAACGCTGGTCCGTAGCCGGCGCCGAGGTCCGTCTCCTCGCCGCTGTCCAGGTCGAGCAGGACCACGCGCCCTGGCGCGTCGGCCGCCGGGCGTCTGGTGAAGGCCAGCAGGGTGCCGTCGGGCGAGAACGCCGGCTCCGACTCGAGGGTGTCTGTGACGACAGGGTGCTCCTCGCCGCTGGCGCAGGTGGCCACCAGGTCGCCGTCGGAGGTGGCCGCCACCAACGCCAACCGATCCTGTGGGCGGCATTCGCCGCCCAGCGAGCCTGCGGCAGGAGTCGGGTCCGGTGCCATGGACGGCGTCGGGGCGGGCCGGCCGACGACCGGTGGAACGAAGCGCACTTGGCGGCCGTTCAGCGCCGGCAGGGCCACGGTGGCGATGACGGCGACGGTTGCGACCACTACGCCGCCGGCGGCCCATCCCAGCGCGCGGCGGCGGCGGATGCGCTGCTGCACGCGGCGCCACGTCCCTGGGTCTGGCGTCACACCGGCGGCTCGCAGCCGCAGTGACCGGCGGACTGCCTCCTCCATGTCGGTCGGCATCACACCTCCTCCTGTCCCAGGACGGCGCGCATGCGCTCGAGTCCGCGGAACACACTGCTCTTGACCGTGCCGACCGACACGCCCATCACCGCGGCGGTGTCGGCCTCGGACAGGTCGGCGTAGTAGCGCAGCACCACCGCCGTGCGTTGGCGTCGGGGCAGCAGGTGCAGCGCCGTGAAGACAACGTCGGCGTCGGCGTGCTGCTCCTCGACGCCGCGCGCGCCCCGGTCGTCGCCGGAGCGTCGGCCGGCCTCCCGCCGCTCAAGGGCCAGGCGCCGGAACCGCGAGTTCATCTCGTTGACCACCGCCCGGCGGATGTAGGCGCGCGGTTGCTGGACGGTGTGGCGGCGCGCCCGCCGGTAGACCTTCGCGAACACCTCCGCAACCGCATCCTCGGCACGATGCGGGTCGCCGCAGAGCAGGTACGCCAGTTTCAGCGCCTCAGCGTGGTGAGTCGCGTAGAGCTCGGCGAAGTCGTTGCTGTCCGCCACCCGGGTCAGCGCCAACGCCTCCGTCCGCACACGTCACCTCCTCGCCCGCTTTGACGCACAAGGAGGCCGCGAGGTTGCTTTCGCGCGCGAGCTACTCCGCCAGCTTGGGAAAGAGCAACTCGCCGCGCTCGACCTTGGCACCCGCGGGCAGCAGGCCCGGCTGCACTGTGGCCGGGTACCGCTGCGCCGACAGCGGCTCGTCGAGGCCCAGCTTGGCCCACAGCCGCGCGGCGGCGTCGGGCATCACGGGGCTGATCAAGACCGCGATGATCCGCAGCGCGTCCACGCAGGTGTACAGGCACCGGCCAAGCTCGTCGGCGGCTCCCTGTTTGTGCAGCTTCCACGGCGCGCGCGCCTCGACGTAGCGGTTGACCGCGCCGATGCCGACCCACAGGTCTTCCAGGCCCTTCTTGAAGTCGAGCCGGTCGAATGCCGCCAACCCCTCGATCGCCGCGGCGAGACCGCCGGCCAGCGCCGATTCCGCGTCGCCGGCCGCCACGGCGGGCTCGGGCACCGTGCCGCCGCAGTAGGAGCCGACCATGTGCAGCACGCGGTTGGCCAGGTTGCCCAGATCGTTGGCGAGGTCGGTGGTGTAGCGCGCCTCCATCGACTCCCACGAGAACGAGCCGTCCTGGCCGAAGCTGATCTCGCGCAGGAAGTAGTAGCGGTAGCAGTCGACGCCGAAGTGGTCGACCAGCTCGGCGGGCCGGATGCCGGTGGCGTTGGACTTTGACATCTTCTCGCCGCCGACCAGCAGGAAGCCGTGCGCGTAGACCTGCTCTGGCAGCGCCAAGCCGGCGGCGAGCAGCATCGCGGGCCAGTACACGCAGTGGAAGCGGATCAGATCCTTGCCGATGAACTGCACGTCTGCCGGCCAGCGGCGCTGGAATGCGTCTGGGTCGCTGCCGTAGCCGATTGCGGTGACGTAGTTCAGCAGCGCGTCGAACCACACGTAGAACACATGCTTGTCGTCCCACGGGACCGGCACGCCCCAGTCGAACGAGACGCGGCTCACGGAGACGTCCTGCAGCCCGGACTCGACGAAGCTGCGGACCTCGTTGCGGCGGACCGCCGGTTGCACGAACGACGGCTCGGCGTCGTACAACCGCAGGAGCTGTTCGGCGTAGTGGGAGAGCCGGAAGAAGTAGTTCTCCTGCTCGCGCTGTTCGACGGGCCGGCGGTGCACCGGGCACAGCCGGCCGTCGACCAGTTCGTCCGCGACGTAGTACGCCTCGCAGAACACGCAGTAGGCGCCCCGGTACGTGTCCAGGTAGATGTCGCCCCGGTCGTACAGAACTTGCATGAAGTCCTGCACCCGCGCGGTGTGGCGGGTCTCGGTGGTGCGGATGAAGTCGTCGTTGGAGATGTCGAGCAGCGACAGCATGTCGTGCCAGCGTGGGTTGATCTCGTCGACGTGCTCCTGGGGGGTCATCCCGCGCTTCGCCGCGGCACGGGCGATGTTCTCGCCGTGCTCGTCGGTGCCGGTCAGGAAATGCACCCGATCGCCGCGCAACCGCCGCCACCGCGCGAGCACGTCGGCCGCCACCGTCGTGTACCCGTGCCCGATGTGCGGGATGTCGTTGGGGTAGTAGATCGGCGTCGTCAGGTAGTAGGTGTCCTTGGCCGGCATGTGCCCGATCCTAGCCAGCCCCTTCGCCCTGGGTCCCGGGTTGGGCGGAGTGGCAGCCGCTAGTCAGCTGCGGGCGTCGAGGACCGCCTGGTAGACCTCCCGCTTGGGGGCGCCGGTGGCGGCCGCGACCTCGGCGATGGCTTCCTTGCGCGCCACCCCCGTCGAGACCAACTGCTGGACCCGAGCGGCCAGCTGCGGTGCCGACGGCGGCGCTGGCGGCGGTGCTCCAGCGACCACGACGGTGACCTCGCCGCGCACGCCATCGGCCGTCGCCCGCCGTGCCAGCTCGGGCAGGCCGGCCCACCAGACCTCCTCGTGCAGCTTGGTCAGCTCCCGCGCGAGCGCGGCCTGCCGGTCCCCCAACAGCTCGGCCATCGCCGTCAGGTCGTCGGCGGCCCGGTGTGGTGCCACATAGAAGATCAACGTCCGAGGATCGTCGGCCAGCTCGCGCAGCCGGCGCCCGCGGGCGCTGCCCTTGCGGGGCAGAAAGCCTTCGAAGGCGAAGCGATCCGTCGGCAGTCCCGACAGCACCAGCGCCTGTAGCGCCGCGGCTGGGCCCGGGACGGCTTCGACAACCAGCCCCCGCTCCCGCGCCTCGCGGACAAGGCGGAAGCCGGGATCGGCCAGCGCGGGGGTGCCCGCGTCGGTGATCAGCACGATCGTTTCGCCCCCGGCCACGCGGTCAAGCAGCGACCCGGTCCGCGTCGCTTCGTTGTGCTCGTGGTAGCTGGTCATCGGGACCGAGGAGCCGGCATGGTCGAGCAGCACGCGGCTGCGGCGGGTGTCCTCGGCGGCGACCAGGTCGGCCTCGCGCAGCATGCGCGCGGCGCGTGGCGACAAGTCCTCGAGATTGCCGATCGGCGTGGCCACCAGGACGAGGCGGCCTCCGGCTGCAGCAGCGCTGGCGTCCACCATGGCCCCTAGACTTGCCGCTGATGGCCGTCGACACCAGCGCGCCACGGGCAGGGTCCGCGGCAGCGTCCGACGGGGGGACCCCGAACTCGCGCGGCCGCCTCCGCGCGCGCCTCGTGCTGCCGTTGGTGGTGCTCCTGGTCGCAACCCTGCTGCGGTTCTGGAACCTTGGCTATCCAGAGCGGACGTACTTCGACGAGCTGTACTACCCCGAGCAGGCCCGGCAGCTGCTGGAGCAGGGCGTGGAGACCGACTTCGTGGTCCACCCCCCCGTCGGCAAGTGGCTGGTGGCGGGCGGGATGGCGGTGTTCGGCAACAACAGCTTCGGCTGGCGTTTCGCGGCGGCGGCGGCGGGTTCCCTGACGGTCCTCGCCACCTACCTGCTGGGACTCCGGCTGTTCCGCCGTCGCGGCGTGGCGGCGCTGGCGGCGTTCCTGCTGTGCCTGGATGGGCTGGCGTTCACCATCAGCCGCATCGCCATGCTCGACGCCTTCCTCGGCCTGTTCGTGACGACCGGCGCGTGGCTGCTGCTGGTCGACCGGGACGCGCAGTGGGCCGGCGTCGACCGTTCCGCCGCACCGGACCCGGACCGTTCCCTGCCACGCCGGACGCATCGCTGGCGCTGGCTGGCCGGGGTCGCCTTCGGGCTCGCCCTGGCCACCAAGTGGTCGGCGCTCCTGGCGATCGGGGCCGGTGGGGTGTTCGTGATCGCCAGCGAGCTGCTGTGGCGACGACGGCTGACCGGGACGCCGTGGCATCAGCTGACCCTCGCGCTGGCCAGCGTAGTCCTGACCCTGGTCGTCGTTCCTCTGGCGATCTACCTGAGCAGCTACACCAGCTGGTTCGCCAACTTCGCCGACACGCGCCCCGGCCGCGAGCTGTGCCCCGAGGGCGTGTGCGCCGTGACCGCACCGCGGATGCTGGCGGAGTGGTGGGGCGAGCAGAACGAGATCCGGGTCTTCCACCAAGAGCTTGAGGCGGTGCACGCTTACCGCAGCGACCCCTGGACCTGGTTGTACCTGGAGCGACCCGTCTCCTACTACTACGAGTCCTGCGACGAGGAGAAGTTCGCCAAAGGCGACTGCGTGACCGCGCAAGGCAACGTCGAGGAGATCCTCGGCCTCGGCAATCCCGTGGTGTGGTGGCTCGCCCTGCCTTCCCTACCGCTGCTGGGATGGTGGGCGGCTCGCCGGCGGGACTGGCGTGCGGCGACGGTGCTGCTGTTCTTGCTCCTGCAGTACCTGCCGTGGTTCGTCGTACCGCGCCCGAACTTCCTCTTCTACATGGTCCCCGCGGTGCCGTTCCTGTGCCTGGGGCTGGCGTATGCCCTATGGCGGCTGGGTCGCCGGCCGCTGCTGCGCTGGATGCCGGCTGCGGTCGTCATCCTGGTGGTCGCCGCGTTCCTGTTCTTCTATCCCATCTGGGTCGGCATCGAGCTGTCGCAGCCGACGTGGCAGCTGCGCATGTGGGTTCCCAGCTGGATCTGAGGATGGCCCTGTTCCGCCGGATTCCGCGCCCTGACGCCCTTGCCGGCTACCTCAGCGAATCGCTGTGGCTATTGCCATCGCTGGCGGTAACGTCAGGGATCTTCGGCGCAAGCCTGCTGGCCGTGGTCCGGGGCGGGCCTCCACTGTTCGTCTCGGGCACCGACAGCGCCCGACAGATCCTCATCACGATTGCCGGCGCGGGGATCACCGTCACGGGCACGGTGTTCTCACTGTCGATCGTCGTTCTGGAGATGGCCTCGAGCCAGTACTCGCCCCGGCTGCTGCGCAACTTCTTGGCCGACCGCGGCACCCAGACGACCTTGTCGATCTTCCTTGGGACCGTCGCCTACTGCCTGTCGCTGCTGCGCGCCTTGCCTCGGGGCTCCGACAACGCGGCGTTCCCCCAGTGGGCAGTCGCCGGCGCCTTCGTTCTGGTGCTGGCGAGCCTCGCCGCGCTGGTCTACTACATGCACCACATCAGCCAGTCGATCCGCGTCGAGTCGATCCTCGCCGATGTCGAGCAACGGACCTTGGCCACGATCCGTTCCCGCTATCCCGAGACCGACACGGTCGGCGTGGCGGCGATGCCGCCGGTACCGGAGGCGGCGGTGCGCGTGCCGGTCGACGAGAGCGGCTTCCTGCAGGCCGTCGACCTGACCCAGCTTCTGGTCGTGGCCCAACACCACGACCTGGTGGTCCGCCTACGGCCGCTGGTCGGTGAGCATGTCGTCGCCGGCACCACCCTGGCTTGGGTGTGGCGAACCGACGGCGGCGAGCTTGACGCGGCTCGGCTCTCCGAGCCGTTCAACGACCTCGTCGAGATCAGCTTCGAGCGCACCCTTGCCCAGGATGTGGCCTTCGGGGTGCGCCAGCTGGTCGACATCGCCATCCGCGCCATCTCCCCGGCCGTCAACGATCCGACGACCGCCGTCGATGCGATCAGCCACCTTGCCGTGCTGCTGAGCGCGCTCGCCGGACGCGAGATCGGACCTCGCCTGCTCGCCGACGCCGACGGCAGGGTGCGTGTGGCGCTCGACAGCTGTGACTTCGCCGACTATCTGGGCGCAGCCTGCGACCAGATCCGCCGCTTCGGCGCCAAGGAGCCGGCTGTGCTGGTCGCGCTGCTGGGGCTGCTGACCGACACCGCGTGCCGGGCGCGCGACGACGAGCGTCGCAAGGCCGTCGCCGACCAGATCGCCCTCCTGACCACCGACGCCGAGCGCGAGATCGTCCAACCCGCCGATCTGAACGGCGTAGCGGCAGCTGCGGAGCTGGCACGGCGCGCGGCACGCGGCGACCTGCCCGAGCGCATCGCCGGCAGCGGCCCGTAGCGGTCAGCCGTCGCCCGCCGAACCTGCCGCGTCCAGCGCCACGCGCAGTTGGCCGTACAGGCGCACGAGGTCGGGCAGCTGGTAGGAGGCGTTGAGCCCGCTGGGGTTGGGCAGCAGCCACACGCGAGCACCTGCCAGCGTCTCGTCCTGTTCGCCTGGCATGGCCTTGGGCCGGTCGAAGGCGACCCGGTAGGCCGTCATGGCCAGAACGGCCACGATCGCCGGCCGGTAGCGGCGCACGAGCCGCTGCAGCGTCGGGACACCCGCGCGCAGCTCGGCGGGGGTGACCTCGGCAGCCGAGGCGGTGGCGCGGCCGACCAGGTTGGTGATCCCGAAACCGAGCTCGAGCAGCTCTTCGCCGTCGGAAGGCAGGAACCGGCGAGGCGTGAACCCGGCGGCATGCAGCGTCGGCCACAGCCGGTTGGCCGGGTTGCCGAAGTGTTGGCCGCTGGCTGCCGACCACAGGCCGGGGTTGATGCCCACGAACAGGCAGCGCAGCCCTGGACGGATGAGGTCGGGCAGCTTGGCGTGCTGCGCCGCGGCCAGCTGGGCGCGGGAGGGTCGTGATCGCGGGGAGGCGGCGGGCATCACCACGCATCTTCGCCGGACCTGGCAGGCTGCGCCCATGCTGCCCGAACTACCCTCGCGGATCGCCGAAGCGCAGGCACTGTTCGCTCCCGATGGCGTGTACCTCAACACGGCGACGATGGGGCTGCCACCACGGCCAGCGTGGGACGCGCTGCAAGCCAGCCTCGACGACTGGCGGCGAGGCGCCGGTGACATGTATCTGTGGGACGAGGCGGTGACCCAGGCGCGCGAGCGCTTCGCCGACCTGGTCGGTGTCCCTGCCGCGCACGTCGCCGTCGCCAATCAGGTGTCGGTCTTCGCCGGGCTGGTCGCCGCGGCGCTTCCCAGCGGCGCCACGGTGCTGATCGCTGAGGGCGACTTCACCTCATTGCTGTTTCCCTTCCTCGCCCAACGCGACCGCGGCGTCCAGGTGCGGGTCACCGAGCTGTCGCGGATCATCGAGGACGTCGGCTCCGACATCGACCTGGTGGCAGTCAGTGCGGTGCAGTCGGCCGACGGGGCGGTCTTGGACCTTGCTGCGCTGGCGACCGCGGCCACCGCCAGCGGCACCCAGACCTTCGTCGATGCGACGCAGGCCTGCGGCTGGCTGCCACTTGACGCTTCGCGCTTCGATTACCTCGCCGTTGCCGGCTACAAGTGGCTGCTGGGGCCGCGCGGGACCGCATGGATGACGGTGCGCCCGGAACGGATGGACGGGCTGCGCCCCCATCACGCCGGCTGGTACGCCGGCGAGGACGTGCACGCGTCCTACTACGGCACACCGTTGCGGCTCGCATCCTCGGCGCGGCGCTTCGACGTGTCACCCGCTTGGTTTAGCTGGGTCGGCGCCGCCCCCGCCCTGCGCCTCGTCACACAGCTCGGTGTCCCGGCGATCCAGGCGCACGACGTCGCGCTCGCCAACCGCTTTCGCGCTGGTCTGGGCCTGCCGCCCGGCAACTCGGCCATCGTGTCGACGATCACGCCATCGGGAGCCGCCGAGCGTTTCGCCGCGGCCGGGGTGGTCGCTGGTATCCGAGCGGGGCGACTGCGCTGCTCGTTCCATCTGTACAACACCGAGGCCGACGTGGATCGCGCCCTGGAGGCGTTGGAGTGTGCAGCTGGTCAGGCTTCCTCGTAGCGCACGCGGCCATCGCTCGCGCCGCGGACAGCGGCCACGCGTTCGGCCTCGGCGGTGATGCCCGCGCGAACGGCGGTCGGAACACCGTCGAACGGCTGCACCGTGACGTCGACCCGCGCCTTGCCCGCGGCACGAGCTCGCCACACAGCGACGATCTCGGAGCCCACCAGGACGACGCCGGGATTGCCGAGGATGCGCCAGACCGCCTTGCGTCGAGCCTTGTCACCGACCAGCAGGTCGCGGTCGCGGGCCTGCAGGTACGGGTCGGACGGCGGCAGCAGGCGGACGCGGTCGGCGTCGGGTGACGCCTCCCGCAACAGCGCCACCTGCTCCTCGGGGATCCAGGTCTTGCGGCCCTCGACCTGCACCGCAGTCAGGTCGTCTGGGAAGGCAGGGCGTATGGCCGCCGCGCTGCTGCCCAGATAGCTCGCCGCGTCGGCCAGTGTCGCCGGCCCGTGCAAGCGGAGGTAGGCACGGATCAGGTCACTCGGGCCCGTCGACGCGGGCGGCACCGGCGGCTGATCGTCCAGCGGAGCGAGCGTGGCCGGTGCGTGGTCAGGCAGCAACCGAACGCCGGCGAACAGCCCGACCAGCTGGAACAAGCCGCCGTACACGTGCGTGGCCTTGCAGCTGCGGCAGGCGTACGCGTAGGCGGCCGGCAGGCGCGCGGTCACGTCCGCGCTGACGTCGCCCTTGGTCGTCGGCTCGGTCACCACGGCGCGCATGGCCTCGGCCGCGGCGGCGAATGCCTCCACCCCTTGCACCCCCGCGGCCTTGAACGGACCCCGTTCGGCGGCCAGGCGGGCGATGGCGTCGGCGTCGCTGATCGGCCACAGCGCGCTGGCCAGCGCGGGCAGGTCGCGGGTGCGGTGCAGGTGGGGTGCGCCGCGGAACGACCACAGCAGCGTGAAGGCCGGGTCCGTCACCGCGTCGTCGTGGCCGGCCGGTAGCCGGGCGGCCAGTGCGAGACGTGCGGAACCGACGTTGGTGTCCTGGACGCCGAGGTCGAAGACCTCCAGCTCGTCGGGGCCGCCGGCCTCGCGGCCGAGTCCCTGCGCGGCCGCGCGGTACGCCAGCACCTGCCGGCGATCGACACTCAGGGTCATGGTCAGCTCAGGAGCCGGTGGGCGGCTGGTGCAGCCCAAAGGGCGAACCTTGATCGTCGCGGCAGAGCTTGAAGCGACCGAGCCGTGCGATCGAATCGGCATCGCCCTCCACGTCCATGTCATCGACGCTGCCGCCGAGGTCGCGCACCCGTTCGAGCGCCGCCTCCATGTCGTCGACGCTGAAGAAGACGTACGGCGACGCCCCGGCGTCGCCTCCGTGCATCCCGCCTTGCGTGTTCGGCGTTGTGATCATGAACCCACCGCCAGACGGCCCTGGTTCGAAGGTCCACCCGAACAGTCCTTCGTAGAACGCCCGCCCGCGCTCGGTGTCTTCTACACCGAGTTCGAAGAAGGCCATCTCGCCGCTCATCGCATCTCCTTTGCTCACCTGAGAGCCTGCACTGCCAAGGTATCCATGCTCAGCAGGCTGGAATCGCGGTGGCCTCGAAGTCGAGGATGTGGGCGTCGGCAGTCAGCAGCGGAGCAGCGCGAAGGCGGCTCTGCGCCACCAGGAGACGGTCGAACGGATCACGGTGTGACCACTCAAGCGCCCCCGCCAGCTCGGCCTGCACGCTGTCAAGGACGAGCAGGTCGAAGCCTTCGGCCGTCGCCGCAGCGACGAATCCCTCCGGTGCGCGTAGCCGACCGAGCCGGCGTTTGGTTTCGATCTCGAACACCGACACGGCACTGACCAACACCCGCGTCTGCCGGTCGGCAATCCGGCTCAACGCTTCCCCGCTGAGGGATGAGCCTCCCGCGAGCCACCACAGCAGCGCGTGGGTGTCGAGCAAGATCATGTACCGCCTCGCTCGAACAGGTTCAGCAGGTCTTCCGGTGTGTCGTCGAAATCAGGTGCCATCCAGATTTCGCCCGCCCAGCGACCCGGACGTCGGGGCTCGGTGGCGGCGCGGTACGGCACCAACTTGGCCACGGGCGTCCCCGCCCTTGCCAACACGACCTCCTCGCCTCGCTCGACGCGGCGCAGGAGTTCCGAAAGGGTGGACTTGGCTTCGTGCACGTTGATCATCGGAGTAGCTTAGCTTAGTCCAGTGCCTTTGAGTGCCAGCAGACGGGCGGCTGAGGCGATCCCCGCCGCCCGTCGATCAGCGCAACCTCGTGTCGGCGTACACCGACATGGCCTCGCGCAGGTAGGCCACCAGGGCGTCGTTGCCCTGCCCGATGTTGCGCGTGAAGCGCTCGTCGTCGACGTACATCTGGCCCAGGCCTCGGTAGGCCTCGGCGTTGGGCGTCCAGAACAGGCCGGTGACCTCGTAGTGCAGGTCGACCAACTCCTGGACCCGCCCGTCGTCGGCGGCAACGCCGTCGGCGAGCAACTCCGCCAAGCCGTCGTGCACCCGGCCGTAGCCCGCGCGAGCCTTGTCGGCGTCGGCGGGCGTCCAGCCCTTCATCCGCTCATACGAGGCGTCGACGGCTTCGTCGCCCCACCGCTGCCGTGCCTCGGCTTCGTACGGGTTGTGCTCGAAGCCGTCGAACATGGTGTCTGCGGTCATGTTTCCTCCTTCCTGCATCTCGTCGATCGTTCGGTCGATGGTGCGCAGCTGGCGCCGCAGCCGCTCCTGCTCCTCGATCAGCCGGCGACGGTGGCGTCGCAGGACGACGACCGTGCCGTCGCGGCTGTCGCGTTCGAGGATCTCGGCGACCGCTTGCAGGCACAGACCCAGGTTCCGCAACAGCAGGATCTGTTGCAGCCGCAGCAGCTGCTCCTGCTCGTAGTGGCGCCACCCGTTGCCTGCCACCCAGGCCGGTGGCAGCAGGCCTATGGCGTCGTAGTGGCGCAGCGTCCGGGAGGTCACCCCGGAGGCGCGGGCTACCTCGGCGATCGACCAGCTCACCGTGGCACCAACCCTTTCGTCGTCGTCATGGGTGGGAACCCGTCCGACCTACCGTCACCGTACGTGTTGACGCAGCGTCAACCTCAACAGGAGGAGCGAACTTTCTTCGTTCACCACGGGCAAATGGTCAGGGACTTCGGCGAGCATCATGACGCTAGGGTCTTCGCATACGTACGACGGTCACCTTCGAATGGGATGTTGCCGTGGCGGTCGAACAACTCCGCCGCGGATCAACCAGGGAAAGTGGCATTGAGCTGGCGCTGAGCTTCCACTCCGATCGTGTCGAAGACAAGCGACGACTTGCCCGATCCGGACACGCCTGGAACACGGTGATTCGGTCCTTCGGGCCGCTCAGCGACAGGTTCCGCCTTGGGGTTGTGCTCTCTTGCTCCGACGACGCGGATGCTGTCGCAGGACGTGGGCGTCCGGCACGCTGTCGGCGGCGGCGTCGGGCGGCGGCGTCGAGTGAACCTCGTTGAGCTGCGACTTCGTCTGAACGACGTTGCCCGCGCGGCCGGTGTGACGTGAGCACAGCGGGCTGATTTCGCGGCGGACTGCGGACGTCTGTGGGCGGCCATGAGATTCCCACGCCCTGACCGGGCCGGCGAGTCTTATCCCACCCGGCTGCCGAGCGACCTCGCCCGGCTGAGCTTCCCTCGTGGTTCACTCCACCCCAAGGGGCTCCCACGGACCAGAGCAGCACCTCCGCCGGTTAGTAGCATTGCACTGGTGGACGCGACGCGGCGACCGAGGGCGCACGCGGACCCTGCTGTGATCGCGGCGCACCGGGGCCACGTCAGCGAAAAGCATGTCGCGCCCCTCAACACTCTTGCGTCAGAGATCGCCCGGGCTACGGGGTTGGACGTGCCGATGTTCGACCCAACCTCCGGCGGAACGTGCGCGCTCGCGTTGCTCCTGCTCGAGTCCCCTGGGCCTGCATCGACCGCTGCGTTGGGGTCGGGCTTCGTGTCGCCGCATAACGATGACCC
>JACCVM010000117.1 GCA_013698135.1 Euzebyaceae bacterium
GCGGGAACTGCACCGCCGCGTTGTTGACCACGACGTCAAGCCGCCCGAACTCGCCGACGACCCGCTGCACCACCTCGGCGCAGAACGCCTCGTCGCCGACGTCACCGGCCAGCGCAAGGCAGCGCCGGCCCTCACCCTGCACCGCGGAGAGTGTGTCCTCGGCGTCCCGGCCCTCCTCCAGATAGACGATCGCCACATCGGCGCCCTCCCGCGCGAACAGCACGGCCACTGCTCGCCCGATCCCGCTGTCGCCACCCGTGATCAGCGCCACCTTGCCGTCCAGCCGCCCGCTGCCGGGATGGCGTGGCATGAAGTCGGGCTCGGGCGTCATCGCCCGCTCCACCCCGGGCTGGTGGCGCTGCGTCTGTGGCTGGGGCGCGTCTGCTGACATCGGCGGTGCTCCTGCGACGGTCGACTGAATCAACGACGGCCCGACCGTCAAGGCCGGGCCGTCGAACGCGTTACGTTGCGCCTTACGATGAGGCGGAGATCGCCTCGACCAGGTCACCGACCTTGTCGTTGTCGAGGTTGGAGGCGATGTCGGCCTGGCTGACCACGCCAACGAGGTCGTGGCCGTCGATCACGGGCAGGCGGCGGACCCGATGCTGCTTCATGGTTGCCAGCGCCTCGTCGATGGAGTCGTCGGCACCGATGGTGACGACCTCTGACTGTGTCGCCAACTCAGCCGCGGTGACGCTGGACGGGTCGCGGCCTTCCGCGATCGCCTTCACCACGATGTCACGGTCGGTAAGCATCCCCTTCAGCCGGTTGTCGTTGCCGCAGATCGGCAGCGCACCAACGTCGAGCTGCTGCATCTTGCGTGCGGCGTCGACCAGGGTCTCGTCCTCCTGCACGCACTCCGTGCCACCGGTCATGATCTCGCGGGCGGTCTTTGCCATACCAGATCCCTCCTTCGGGATGCCGTCGTGGTTGCTACTTCTGCAGGGCGTCGGGCGTGATGCGCCCGAGCAGACCCTTGGCGATCTCGCTGGGCCGCTGCTGCTCACCCATCCGGGCGTTGATCACGAGGATGCCGCCGGTCAGAGCCGGGATGGCCCACTGCAGCAGCTTGAGCTGCTTCTGCGCTTGCGCGGCCTTGTCGGGCGTGCTCGCGCTGGGCGTGGTGGCATCGGCCACGGGCAGGCCGTCGGGGCCGAGGCTGCTCTGAGCTTCGGTGGCTTCGGCTTCCATCACTTGCTGGCCGAGGTACCGCGAGTAGGCGGTGGCACCCAGCGCCGCGGCGGTCAGGGCCGTCTTGGCCGCGGAGGCGCTGGCGACACCCTGCTGACCGGCCAGGCGCCCCTTGTTGGCGCGCGTCAGCTGTGCGCCACCCACGAGGTGCGCGGCGATGGCCACGGCATTGGCGGGCGTCCAGCGACCCCAGCCCGCGTTGGCCACCCGGGAGCGGTCGGTCGGGTCGGAGACCTCCTGGCTGGCACCGTTCAAGCCGATGGCTCCCATCAGGGAGCCGCCGAACCAGGCGGCTAGGCCGACATCGTGGAAACTGCGGGCGAGCGAGTTTGTCTGACTCATGATGACTGCTGTCCTTAAGGGATCGAAGTGATCGGTCTGGGGGCATCGAAGTCTGCAGTCTGACCTTCCCGAGGTTCCCGGCACCTAACCACGGCCGCCGACATGCACGCCCGCTTCCGATGACACTTAGGACGGCGCCATGACCCCCATGTTCCGCCGCTGGCAACCCGAGGAAGCCGAGGTGGCCGCCAGCATTCCTGGCAGGCGACGAGTGGCAGTTGGCGTCCTTTCCCGACGATGACGTGTTCTGGATCGAGGTCGATGGCGCGGTTGCCGGGCTGCGTCAAAGAGGCGCACTACCGCCAGGACTGGCCGCGCCCCGAAGGGACGCTGAGCGACTCCGTCGGTTACACGCTGCTGCGCCAGGACTGGGAGCGCGGGACCACCACGCCGGTCGCGTGGGACGACGAACCGGCTGGGCCTCAAGTAGCGAAGCGGTAGGACGCCTCCCTGACTCAGCTCAGCCGCGTTCGGCCGCAACGCAGTCGCTGATCACGTCGGTCAACAGCCGCCGGCCGCGGCCGGTGACCTCCACCTCCAGGTACTGCTCCTCGGCCGCACCGACGCGCAGCCACAACGGCAGCAGGAAGGTCTTCTTGCTGTCGGCCACCGCGTGCGCGTCGCAGCGGGAAGCCTCGATCGTCACGGGCACCGTGATGCGGTGGTCCCCCGGCCGCAGCGTCGCCAGCGGGCGCTGCGGACCGCGCCCAGATCGCTGCGGACCCCGTTGTGGTCGCTGTGGACTGTCATCTGGATTAGGCTCCAGCGGCGTGACCGTGAAGATGACGTTGCCGCCCACGCCGGTCAGCGTGATCGGTTCCCGGGACGCCCGCCGGCGTAGGACCAGCGTGCCCTTGGCGTCGCGGTGCTGCCGACCCGCTCGCCTCCAGGCGGGGCCATAGCTGACCTGCACGGCCTCGCGCAGGGCAAGCAGTCCGCATTCGGTGTCGTGCAGGCGTTGCAGCGTCGGGCTCGGCGACGGTAGCGCCAGGCGTGCACGTGTCTGGCTGCCGTCCGACGCGCGGACCCGCAATCGCACGAACGGCTCGGGCCACGATGGCGCTTGTCGCCCGCAGCGCACCCGCCCGTAGCTAACCTTTAGGTCTTTGCGCTCTTCCGGCTGCAGCAACGTGTCCTTGGGGATCGGCGGCCGCGGCTCGAACACTGAGCCGAACAGCTGGATCTGCTCGACGCGCACGGGCGAGGCACCCTCGTTGACCACGATGACTTCCACCATGCGCTCGGCGACCAGGTAGCGCGGCTTCTCGACGTCGACCACAAGGGTTGGCGCCTCAGCGGCGCTCGGAGGCGCCGGCGGAGAGGGGACGGAGGCGG
>JACCVM010000131.1 GCA_013698135.1 Euzebyaceae bacterium
TCACCCGCGGCCGGCAGGTTGGCAAGCACGCATGGATCGTGAGCAGGGTGGTCGATCCGGTGTGAGCGTTCGCTGCCAGGCCTCTACCAAGTTCTTCCCGATCCCAGATTTCGCACGCTCATGCCGCGGGCAGTGCGCGTCCCCGGTGATGGATCGTCTGCGGGACGGGGCGTGTGCTCCTGGTTGCCCGGCGAAGCGCTGCCTGGCTGTCCGGTCGACCTCCGTCCTACGGGACGTTGGTGGCTTGGAGCCCTCGTGTGCTAAGGGGGCCGGCGAGGAGGACCGCCGCGGCGACGGCTGTCATGGCTGCTGTGCACGCACCGCCGAGGGCTGGGGGCGTCGAGTGTCGACCTTGGACGCCAATGAGAGTTGTGGCGGCGGTCAACAGTGCTCCACCGGCGCCCGCCCGGGTTGGCCCCGATCCCGATCCCGGTCCCGCCACCAGCCGCTCGGCCGTACACTCGCGTGAGGGGCGTCTACTGCTGGCCCTCGTCCCGTGCGCCGGTTTCTACCGACCCGCCACGAGCGGCGCGGGCGCCCCGAGGGCGACCCGGTGCCTTGCGCTCCGGCTCCTCAACCTCACCGTCCCGGCCACGGCCGGGTGCCTTGGCGGCGCGCTGGCGGCTGCGCCGCTGCTGCAGGTCCGCCGGGTCACTGGCCGCTGGAGCGTCGTCGGGCAGTACCAGGTCCCAACGGTCAAGGCAGTCTTCGCAGCGATAGGCCACGATGTCGCCGGGCGAGAACCCCTCATCGGGACGAGGGAGGCTGAGCAGATGGCAACGGCCGCCACAGTCGACGCAGACGATGTGCTGGGGCACGTGCACGCTGCCGGCCGGGATCGGGTGTGCTTCCGCTTCGCTGATTGAGCGCTCGCGGATGCGGGATTTGCGCAGCCCTGCGGCTCGCAGTCGCAGGACCAGCTCGCGCGACGGCATGGGAACCGCACCAAGGCGCAGCGCTTGGTCGCGGACCGACTCGGGGACGTCGTAGTGGTCGCCCTGGAACCACTCACGGCGCAACCCCAGGCGATCGGCGAAGGCGTGCAGCTCGTCGTAGCCGGCGTCGCTGACAAGGTGCGCCCAGCGCCGGCCGCGCCACCGCCAGACAGCACGGTCGACGAGGATGGCCATGACTCGGCACCATAGCTCCAACAGGAGGGCCGATGGACGCCCGAAGCCGTCGGCAGCAGGGCAGATGAACGATGCGCAGCGGTGGTCGCAGACGATGACGGCACTGGGCGTGACCCATGATTCCACCGCGGCTCTGACCGACCTCCGCCGCCGGCACGACGAGCCGCAGCGGCGCTATCACACCATCGATCACGTGCGCTGGGTGCTGACCAGCTCGCGGTGGCTGCACGAGTCCGGCGAGGCGGTCGAAGACCCCGGCGCGCTGATGGCGGCAGCATGGTTCCACGACGCGGTCTACCAGCCGGGTGCGACGGACAACGAAGCCCGCAGCGCGTCGCTCGCAGACGCCGTGCTGGCCCGACTCGGGGTCGCCGAGGATCGCCGCCGCCGCGTGGTCGATCTGGTGCTGGCGACCGTTGACCACGTCGCCGAGGCTGGTGATGCCGCGGTCCTCGTCGACGCGGACCTGGCGATCCTGGCCGCTGCCGAGCAGGCCTACAGCGCCTATGCCGCGGCCGTCCGGGCCGAGTACGCCTTCCTGCCAGCACCGCAGTTCGACGCGGGCCGCGCCGAGTTCATCGCGGGGATGCTGGCACGTCGCCGGATCTTCGCCACGGCGACGGCGCGTGGGCGGTGGGAGGCCAGGGCCCGCCATAACCTCGGCGCGGAGCTGGCACGCCTCCAGCAACCCTCGGGGCGCTGAGTCCTCATGCAGCGAAGCGGTAGGACACATGGACGGTGGTGCAGCGTCGCTGCCTCGGTGACACTGTGTGCCCGGCACGGCGAGCGTTGGGTCCGGCGGAGCCGGCGGGCGGGAAACTCCGACGAGGGACGGGATGGCTGACCAGGGAGCGCGGGCGGCAGCGACCGCTCCGGCGCGCGCCCCCATCTCCTCCGGTGGGTCGGGTGCCAGGCTCGCGCGGTCGCTGCGCATCGAGCGGGTGATGCAGCGGATCCGCGTCGTGGCGGTCGTCTTCGGGATCGTGCAGGTGGTCACCTACTACCTGCCCTACCCTCCCGGCATCCTGGTCGCGGCCTTCGCGCTGCTTGGCCTACTCTCCGTCGGCACGGCCGCCGTGCAGCTGGCCTCACGGCGGATCACCTCACTGCGCGCAATGCGCCTGCTCGGCGCCTGCTCGCTGCTGCTGGACATCGTCGTGGTGACGGGACTGGTGTTCGTCTACACCTTCGACCCCGACACGGCGATCTGGGCGCTGCTGTACGTCCTGCCGCTGGAGGGGGCCATCCGCTTCGGGCTGCGCGGGGCGCTGCTGACCATGGCCACCGTCGCGGTGGTCTACGCCGTTCGGGAGATGTTCGGGGCAGCCGCCTACGGCAACGCCGTGCTGGTGACTTCCATCTCGTTTCGGATGGGCGTCGGCTTCATCATCGCCGCGGTAGCGGGCGCGATGGCATCCAGCCTGGTAACGGAGCGGGACCAGGTCGAGCGGGCTAGAGTCGAGCTGGAGGTCTACGCCACCGAGCTGGCCGCAGCCAACGCGGAGCTGCAGGCAGCCAACGAGGTCACCCAGGACTTTCTGGCCATGACCAACCATGAGCTGCGAACACCCCTGACCACGATCATGGGCTACACCTCGCTGCTGTCGGATCGCTGGGACGCGCTGCCCGACGACAGCCGTCGCCGGTTCGTGGGGATGATCGAGCGTCAGAGCAGCCGGCTGCACAGCCTGGTGCAGGACCTGCTGACGCTGTCCTCGGCCCGCGCCGGCAAGCTGGCCATGGTGCTGAAGCCAGTGGAGCTCGCTCCCGCGGTGGATGACGCGATCGCCAACAACGGCCCAGCGGCCGCCGACGTGCGCAACGCCTGCCCCAAGGGGCTGTGGGTGACGGCCGACAGCGATCGGCTCTGCCAGATCCTGGTCAACTACGTGTCCAACGCGCTGCGGTACGGAACGCCGCCGGTCTCGGTCGCCGCGACCGTCGAGCAGGGCTGGGTCCAGGTTCGTGTGGACGATGTCGGTACCGGAGTCGCCGAGGAGTTCATTCCCCACCTGTTCGAGAAGTTCGCGCGCAGCGGCCGCGCCAAGGCACGGCACGTCGACGGCACCGGTCTCGGCTTGGCCATCGTCCGTCAGCTGGCGCGGGCGCAGGGTGGGGACGCCTGGTACGAGCCCAACGTGCCCAACGGAAGCCGCTTCTGCCTGCGCCTGGCCCTCGCGCAGACCCCCGACAGGCCGTAGCGCGATGGCGGGAGTGGTACTGGACGGCGTCAGTCGCGTGCACCCCGACGGCACCCGGGCGCTGTGGCAGCTCGATCTGGCGGTCGCCGACGGCGAGGTGATGGTGCTCACCGGACCGTCGGGCTGCGGGAAGACCACCACGCTGCGGGTGATCGCCGGGCTCGAGCCGGCCAGCGCCGGCACCGTCACGATCGGCGATGACGTCGTCAACGAGCTGCCGACCCGTGATCGCGACGTCGCCCTGGTTACCCAGCAGCACACGCTCTACCCGCATATGACCGTGGGCGACAACCTGCGGTTCGCGCTGCGGATGTCGGGGACGCCACGCCAGGAAACCGAACAGCGGATCACTGCCGAGTCGCGGGTGCTTGGCATCGACCGGCTGCTGGACCGCCTGCCAAGGGTGCTGTCGGCCGGGCACCGCCAAAGCGCCGCCCTCGGCAGGGCGACCGCTCGCCTGCCCCGGGTCTTCCTGCTCGACGAGCCGCTGTCGGCGCTCGACGCCGGCGAGCGGGTCCGAGTGCGCGCCGAGCTGCACCGCTACGTCAAGACCGCCGGTGTCACGACCCTGTACGTCGCCAATGACCAGGCCGAGGTGATGTCGCTGGCCGATCGGGTGGCGGTGCTGCGCGACGGAGTGCTGCAACAGGTGGGGACACCACAGGAGGTCCTCGACCGTCCCGTCAACCAGTTCGTCGCGGGCTTCGCCGGGTTGGACGGCATGGGGTTCGTGCCCGCACGGCTTGAGCAGTCCGCCGGCCTGGCGTGGTTTCTGGTGGCCGGTCGCCGGCTGCGGGTGCCCGGAGGGCTGCCTGGCGCGCTGCGGAGTCACGTGGGGCTGCCAGTGATCTTGGGACTGCGTCCGCACCAGCTCGGGGATGCGACGGCCGCGCCAGGGCATCCGATCGACGAACGACTGCCGGCAACCGTCCGGCGGATCGAGCGGCTGGGTCCCTACGACCAGGTGGTGACCGAGGTAGCCGGGGCACAGGTCGGCGCCCGCTTCGCTCCGGGCACAGCCCCCGGGCCGGGCAGCGCGGTGGAGCTGACCGTGCAGGCCCGGCTGGTGCAGGTCTTCGATCCCGTCACGGCCACGGCGCTGTGGCACGGCCGGGATTGACGATGACCACCGCGCGATGCGACGACCAGCACGCATGACCGACGCCGCTGACGGCGTCGAGGTCCAGCTCGCCACAGCGGACGACCGGTGCTTCCTCGGACAGATGCTCGAGGAAGCCGCCGGGTGGGATCCACAACGCCCCCGTCTCACCCCGGCGCAGGTACTCGCCGATCCGCAGCTGGCGCACTACGTGCACGGATGGGGCAGACCGGAGGATCTCGGCGTCATCGCCGAGGTCGGCGGCCGGCCGGTCGGGGCCGTGTGGATCCGTCGCTTTCCGGCCGACGACCCCGGCTATGGCTTCGTCGCCGAGGACGTGCCCGAGCTGTCGATCGCCGTGCTGGCCGGATGGCGAGGCCGCGGAGTCGGGTCGCGCCTGCTGGAGACCGTGGCGGCGGCAGCGGCCAGTCGCGGGGTCGGCGCCATCTCCCTTAGCGTGGAGACGACCAATCCCGCCCGGGCCCTGTACGCCTCCCACGGCTTTCGCGAAGTCAGCCGGGCTGCCGGGGCGCTGACCATGTTGCGCGACGTCGGTGCGTAGTGGGGGGCGGCGGCGGGAAGGTAGTACTCACCAGCGAAAAGGGATGGCTTCATGGGCCTCATCTCCGGCATCGTCAAGCTCAGCTTGCTCAAGCGCCTGTTTGAGGCGGTAAAGGGCCGGCGCCGATCATCCGGCGGGTCGTCGCGCAGGGTATGACGGGGGGTCGAACTTCACGCGTCCGACGTTGCGGGGTCGCCGTTCGGTAAGCGGCCGGCTACACGACGCTCCTTGACTGTGTTCCGGCACTGGCGACCGCCGGTGCTCGGACCAGCAAGGAGCGCCCCGAATGCACCTCCGTACGCGCAAGATTCTGATGACGACGGCTGTCGTCACTTTGTTCCTGTCGACCGCCGCCGCTGCCCAGCCCGCGCAACGGGTTGGCCATCCACCTCGACCGAAGGACGCCTCGTTGCTCGTGATCGGTCATCGGGG
This sequence comes from Euzebyaceae bacterium, assembly GCA_013698135.1. Taxonomy (GTDB): domain Bacteria; phylum Actinomycetota; class Nitriliruptoria; order Euzebyales; family Egibacteraceae; genus JACCTL01. The sequence goes on from JACCVM010000131.1 coordinate 5,425, forward strand.
AGCCAGCGGTTACCGCCCCGAGCACACCATGGCCGCCTACAAGTTGGCCATCCGGCTGGGCGCCGACTACATCGAGCCGGATCTCGTCTCCACCTCCGACGGCATCCTCGTCGCCCGCCACGAGAACGAGATCAGCCAGACGACCGACGTCGACCAGCATCCTGAATTCGCCGACCGGCGGACCACCAAGATGATCGACGGCAGGCCGCTGACCGGCTGGTTCACCGAGGACTTCACTCTTCGCGAGCTGCGCACCTTGCGCGCGAAGGAACGCATTCCGGAGATTCGCCAGCGCAACACCCTCTACGACGGTCGCGAGCTGATCCCGACGTTCCAGCAGGTCATCAACCTTGCCAAGCGTGCCTCACGGAGCCGGGGCCGCCCCATCGGCATCTATCCGGAGACCAAGCACCCCACCTACTTCGACAGCATTGGCCTGTCGCTGGAAGAGCCGCTGGTGCGGGCGCTGCGCCGCAACGGCCTGGATCGGCGCAAGGCAGCGGTGTTCGTGCAGTCGTTCGAGACGGCCAACCTCCGCGAACTCGACAAGGTCATCAAGGTGCCGCTCGTGCAGCTCATCGCTGGCAGCGGCGCGCCGTATGACCGCGTCGCCGCCGGCAGCGATGAGACCTACGACGACCTAGTGACGCCGGCTGGCCTGCGCCGCGTGGCGCTCTACGCCGACGGGATCGGACCCGACAAGAACCGCATCGTCCCCCGTGACGCCGGCGGCTTCCTGCAGGAGCCGACCTCGCTGGTGGACGACGCGCACGCCGAGAACCTGCTGGTGCACCCCTACACGTTCCGCAACGAGAACGTCTTCCTGCCGGCCGACTACCGCAGCGATGGCGCGCCCGACGACTACGGGAACGCGTTCGCCGAGTACCAGCGGTTCTTCGAGTTGGGCATCGACGGCGTCTTCAGTGACAACCCCGACACCGCCGTGGAGGCTCGGCGAGACTTCGCCGCCGCGCGGGACTGACCAGGACGGGGCGGGGAACAGCGTCAGCGGACCCGAGATGGTGGTTGCGCGGTGTGGCGCAGCCACAGCTCCGTGGGAACCCGATCGAATCCAAGGCTGTCGGTGGCGCGCTCCAGCGGCTGCGCCGCGCGGGACCGGATCTCGTTGACATCGGCGTCGGATCGCAGGTCCAAGGCCGCGCGCAGGCGAACGGGTGTGCCGTCGGTCAGCAGCTGCACCCGGCTTCCGACCACACCGGGCAGTCGGGCCAGGT
>JACCVM010000139.1 GCA_013698135.1 Euzebyaceae bacterium
ACACGCGACCGCCGTCCGGGCCTGCCCCGGCGCCGTGACGATCCCACCGCCGAGCTGCCCGCCAACCCGCTGCTGGCCACCTGGGGACACGACGCCCGCGAGATGCAGCTGGTCCTGACCGCCGGCGACCGGGGTGGTGTGGATCCGCTACCGAATCGGTCGCGGATGCCCACCACCTCGGGGCTGGGGCGACCCGTCGACCACCACCATCCCTTCGAGGACGGGGCGACCACCCTGCTGCAGCGGCTCCAGGCCGACGTGCGCGCGGACCGCCGGCCACCGGGCGTACCGCTGGCGGAGGAACCGGATCGGCGCGCCATCCTCGAAGATTGCGACCGCAGCCTGCAGGTCCACGCCTGCCACGGCCGCGCCCGGCAGGTCGAGGTCGTCCGCGACGCGATCCTGCACCTGCTGGCGGACGACTCGACGCTGGAGCCCCGCGACATCATCGTCATGTGCCCCGACATCGAGACGTTCGCGCCGCTGATCCACGCCACCTTCGGCGCCGGTGAGGCCGCCGGCGAGGCCGCCGCCGATGCCGCCGCCGACGCTGAGCAGGCCGCGTATCAGCGCCCTGCCAACGGTGAGCTGAACGCCGGCAACCCCTCACCCGACCTGCGGGTGCGGCTCGCGGACCGCTCGCTGCGCCAGACCAACGCCGTGCTCGGCGTCGTCTCCGAACTCCTCGAGCTCGCCACCGCGCGACTCACCGCCTCCCAAGTGCTCGACCTGGCCAGCCGCGAGCCGGTCCGCCGGCGCTTTCACCTCGACGACGACGACCTCGCCCGCGTCGAGGAATGGGTGGCGGCGACCGGCATACGTTGGGGCCTGGACGCCGACCACCGCACACCGTTTCAGCTGCAGCGGCTGGAGGCCAACACCTGGCGGTCCGGCCTCGACCGGGTGCTGCTCGGCGTGGCGCTGGCCGCCGACTCCCAGCGCCTGGTCGGCGGCGTCCTGCCGCTTGACGACGTCGCCAGCGGCGACATCGACCTGGCCGGACGCTTCGCCGAGCTCGTCGACCGCCTGTCTGCCGCGCTGGCCGGCTTCACCGGCGTGCGGCCGATCCAGGCGTGGGCCGACGCCATCGCCACGGCCGCGGACGCGCTCACCACCACCTCGCAGGCATGGCAGCGGGCCCAGCTCCAGCGCATCCTCGACGACGTCGTGGCCGAGTCCACCGTCGGCGGTACGCCGAACCCCGCCGAGCTCGCGCTGCCCGAGGTGCGTGACCTGCTCGCCGACCGCCTGCGCGGTCGACCCACTCGCGCCAGCTTCCGCACCGGCCACCTCACCATCTGCACGCTGGTACCGATGCGTTCGGTGCCGCACCGCGTCGTGTGCCTGCTCGGAATCGACGACGGGCTCTTCCCCCGAAAGACCGCGCCGAACGGCGACGACCTGGTTCAGCGCGATCCTTGCGTCGGGGACCGCGACCCTCGCAGCGAGGACCGTCAGCTCCTGCTCGACGCACTGCTGGCCGCCACGGACAACTTCGTCATCACCTACAGCGGGCGCGACGAACGCACCAACGCCAAGCGGCCGGCCGCCGTGCCGGTGGGCGAACTGCTCGACGTCGTCGACCAGACGGTGCGCACCGGGAACGAGGGCGGGGACGGGCTGCCCGTGTCCGCCCGCAAGCGAATCGTCGTCGAGCATCCACTGCAGCCGTTCGACGTCCGCAACTTTACGCCCGGAGCGCTGGCGGGCGAACGGGCGTGGAGCTTTGACACCATCGCGCTGGGCGGCGCGCGAGCCCTGGTCGCCGAGCGTGTCGCCGCACCGCCGTTCCTCGACGGGCCCTTGCCCCAAACCCGTAGCGACCTGATCGAGGTCGACCAGCTCGTGCGCTTCGTGCAGCATCCTGTGCGGGCATTCCTGCGGCAACGGCTCGGGATCGTCGTCAGCGACCGAGCCGAGGATCCGGCCGAGGCCCTGCCGGTCGAGCTGGACCCTCTGCAGCAGTGGGCCGTCGGGCAGGGCCTGGTCGAAGCCCGCCTGGCCGGGGCTGACCCGGTCGCCTGCGCCGCCGCCGAGATCGCTCGCGGTGCCCTCCCTCCGGGTGAGCTCGGTCGGTCGGTGCTGCGGCGGATCGGGCCGATCGTTGACGGCATCGTCGCGCAGGCCGACGCGTTGCTCGACGACGGAGACGGCGATGGCGACAGGAACGGTGCCGGCCACGACGAGCCGGACTCTGTGGAGGTCGACCTGAAGCTGTCCGGGGGGCGAGTGCTGGTCGGCACCGTGCCCGGCGTCAACGGCGATCTGTTGCGCGCGGTCAGCTACTCCAGGGTCGGCGCCCGCCACCGCCTCGCGGCATGGGTGCGACTGCTTGCGCTGACCGCCATGCATCCCCAGCGTCCGTTCGCCGCCGCCACCGTCGGGCGTGGCCGTCGGCAAGGGTGGGTGACCCTCGCGCGCATCGACCCCGTGCACGACGATCCCGAGACGGCCCGGCGCGTCGCTCTTGACCACCTCGAGGTGGTGGTCGACCTGTACACCCGCGGTATGCGCGAGCCACTGCCCCTGTACTGCAACACTTCCGCGGCCTACGCGCAGGGTTCGCAGCCGAGAGAACGTGCGGCGGCGGCGCGCCGCGAATGGGAGTCGACGTGGGACTTTGACAAGGAGGATAAGGACCTCGAACACGTGCTGGTGCTCGGCGGCGTACTGCCCTTCGACGAGGTGGTGGCGGGCCAGCCACGCGATGGTGAGCGCGGCGACGACTGGGCGCCGGACGAGCCCAGCCGCTTCGGACGCTACGCCCGCCGCCTGTGGGATCCACTGCTGTCCTGCGAGCGGTTAGAGCAGCGGTGAGCGGCTGGGACGACCTGCCGCCCTTCGACGCCTGCGGACCCCTGCCGACGGGAGTCACCGTGCTGGAGGCGAGCGCCGGCACGGGCAAGACGTTCACGATCGCCGCGCTGACCGCGCGGTTCGTGGCCGCCGGCATGCCGCTGCAGCAGCTGCTGCTGGTGACGTTCACCCGCATGGCGACCGGCGAGCTGCGCGAGCGGGTGCGCGAGCGCCTCGTCACCGCGGAGCGCGGTCTCGCGGGCGCAGCGGCTGGCGTCGCGGTACCCGCCGACGATCCCTTGTTGGTGCTGCTGGGAACCGGTAGCGCCGACGAGGTGGGCAAGCGTCGCGAGAACCTGGCCAAGGCGCTAGCGGACTTCGACGCCGCCACCATCGCCACCACCCACAGCTTCTGCCAGCACATCCTGGGTGGGCTCGGCGTGGCTGGTGACGTCGAGCCCGACGCCACCGTCCTCGACGACGCCAGCGACCTCGTCGAGGAGGTGGTCGACGATCTGTACGTCCGCCGCTTCCTCGACAGTCCTCAAGGGCCCCCGTTCGACCGTGCCGAGGCGCTGCGCATCGGCCGCATCGTCGTGGAGAACCCGTTGGCGCCGATCGAACCGGCTGGGGCGCAGCCCGACTCCACCGAGGCGATGCGCCGCCGGCTGGCGCTGGCTGTCCGCGACGAGGTGGAGCGCCGCAAGCGCCGCGCGAACCTGCTGACCTATGACGACCTGCTCACCCGGCTCTACGCCATCCTGGCCGACCCGCTGCGGGGGCCGGATGCCTGCCAGCGGCTCCGGCAACGCTACCGGGTCGCCCTCGTCGACGAGTTCCAGGACACCGATCCCGTCCAGTGGGAGATCATGCGTCGAGCGTTCGGGCAGGGCGAGACAACTCTGTCCTCATGTAGCGAAGCGGTAGGACATACAACTCTGGTGCTCATCGGCGACCCCAAGCAGGCGATCTACGCCTTCCGGGGGGCGGACGTCTACGCCTACCTCGACGCGGCCGGGTCGGCGGGCACGCGCGCGACACTGCGGGTCAACTGGCGCAGCGACCAAGGGCTCATCGACGCCTACGACGGGCTGTTCCGCGGCGTCAAGCTCGGCCACGAGGGCATCGCCTACCGCACGGTGCGCGCAGCCGACGCCAATATGGAGCCTCGGCTCACGGGTGCTCCATGCCAGGCCGCGCTGCGGTTGCGGGTCGTCCACCGCGACGACGGGCTCGTACGGCTGACGTCACTTGGGTATGCGTCCCAGCCCTCGAGTCGTGAGCACATCGCCCGCGACCTCGCGGCAGACCTCGTCGGACTGCTGTCTGCCGACGCCGAGGTGATCACGCGCCACCGGGACGACTCGCAGGCCAGCCGTGAGCGCGTGCGACCGGGCCACATTGCGGTGCTCGTTCGCACTCACCGCCAGGCGGCCAAAGTGCGCGACGCCCTCGACGCCGCCGGCATCCCCGCCGTCATCAACGGGGCTGGCAGCGTCTTCGGCACGCCGATCGCGCGTGCCTGGCTGCGCCTGCTCGAGGCGCTGGAACGCCCCGCTTCGTCGCCCCGCGCGCACGCCGCCGCGTTGACCCCCTTCCTGGGCTGGAGTGCCCAGCAGGTCGCGACCGCCGGCGAGGAGCGGTGGGAGACCGTCCATGCCCGCCTGCACCGTTGGGCCGGCGAGCTGCGCCGCCGGGGGGTGGCCTCGCTGTTGGAACTGATCACGCATGCCGAGGGCATCCCCGCACGCATCCTCGCCCAGGTCGACGGCGAAAGGGAACTGACCGACCTGCGCCACATCGGCCAGCTGTTGCACGCGGCCGCGACCTCCCAGCAGCTCGGGGCCACAGCGCTCACCGCGTGGCTGCGGCGGCGCATCGCCGAAGCCGGTACCGACACCGACACCGAGGAACGCAGCCGACGCCTGGAGTCCGACGCCGAGGCGGTGCAGGTCCTGACGATCCACCGCAGCAAGGGGACCGAGTTCCCCATCGTGTATTACCCGTATCTATGGGAGCCGAGTTACATCCCCGAGGATGAGGCGGCCGTCTTCCACGACCCCGAGGCCGGACACCGCCGGACCATCGACGTCGGGATGGAAGGGCCGGGCTTCGCCGAGCACCGGCGGCGTGCCGTCACCGAGCAGCGCAGCGAAGACCTGCGTCTGGCGTACGTGGCGCTGACTCGTGCCCGCCACCAGGCCGTCGTGTGGTGGGCCGGGTCTTACACCAGCCACGACTCGCCACTGGGCCGGCTGCTGTTCGCCCGCGATGCGGACGGCACCGTCGCCACCTCAGGCACGGCCGTTCCGGAAGACGACGAGGTTGTCGAGCGCTTCCAAGCGCTGGCCGGCGAGGCTCCCGGGCGCATCAGCGTAGAGCGCAGCGACGGGGGCCGCGGTGCCGCCTGGGCACGCGAGACGGCCGAGGCCGCCGTCCTGTCGGTCCGCCGCTTCGGCCGTGAGCTCGACTCGCACTGGCGGCGGGCCTCCTACAGCGGGATCACCTCGGCGGCACACGAGGCGCGGGTGGGCAGTGAACCCGAGGATCTGGGTGTCACCGACGAGGCGCCGGTGGATATCCTCGGGGCTGTGCCGGCTGCCCGGGCGGCACTTGCGGATTCGGCAGCGCCCGACCAGCTCGAGGAACGGCTGCGTGCCGTGCCCTGCGCGCTGGCGGCCATGCCCGGCGGTGTGGACGTCGGCAGCTTCGTGCACGCGGTGATCGAGCGCAGCGACTTCGCCGCCAGCGACCTCGGCGCGGAGCTGGTTGCCGCCGTCCGCGGGCAGCACGCCCGCTGGTATGTCGACATCGGTGATCCCGCAGTGGTCGTCGCGGGTCTGACAGCGGCGATCCAGACACCGCTAGGCCCGCTGGCCGGTGAGCTGCGGCTGCGTGACATCGGTCCGGGTGATCGCCGCGACGAGCTGGACTTCGAGCTGCCGCTGGTGGGCGGCGACCGACCGACGGCAACGCTGACGGTGGCAGCCATCGGCAGTCTGCTGCGGGCGCATCTTCCGGCCGACGACGTGCTCGCCGGCTACGCCGAACGGCTCGACGACCCGGCGCTGCAGCAGCGGCTACGGGGATATCTCACCGGCAGCATCGACTCGGTGGTGCGCATTCACGACCGGGACCAGACGCCGCGCTTTGTCGTGGTCGACTACAAGACGAACTGGCTCGGCGTCGACGGGGAGACGTTGAGCTCCTGGCACTACCGGCCCGCCGCCCTCGCCGCCGCGATGCAACGGGCCCACTATCCGCTGCAGGCGCTGCTGTATTCCATCGCGCTGCACCGCTACCTGCGCTGGCGCCTGCCGGGCTATTCGCCGGAGCGCAACCTGGGCGGTGTGCTGTACCTGTTCCTGCGCGGCATGACCGGTGCCGCTGCATCACGTGTGGGGTCGCAGCCGTGCGGAGTGTTCGCGTGGCGACCGCCGACCGCCCTCGTTGAGGCGTTGAGCGATCTGCTCGACCGGGGGGAGGTGGCGTGAGGACGGTCGAGGCGGAAGCATCCCCTGATCCGTTCGACGTCCGCCTGGCCCTGGGCGCACCGCCGTTGCTGGTCGACTTCAACGTCGCGGGGGTGCTCAGCGCCGCCGACGTCCATGTGGCGTTGCGGCTCGGTCGGATCGGCGGCGACAGCGACCCGCAGATGCTGCTGGCGGCGGCGTTGGCGGCGCGCGCCCCGCGACTGGGTCACGTGTGCACCGACCTCGCGATGATCAGGGAGACGGTCGCGGTCGACGCCGACGTGCCGGCGGATCCACTGGGGCTGCCGTGGCCCCAGCTGCAGCCCTGGATCGCTGGGCTCTCGCGCGGCCCGCTGGTCGCGATGGACTCAGATCCCGCGGTCGATCGGCCCCTGCGGCTGGTCGGCACCCGGCTGTACCTGGACCGCTACTGGCGCCAGGAGCGGCAGGTCGCTGCCGATCTGCGGGTGCGAGCCGAGCAACCGGCAGACAGTGTGGACGTCGAAGTGCTGGCCTCCGGGCTCGCGCGGCTGTTCGACGGCGAGCAGCCCGATCAGCAGCGCTTGGCCGCCGGCTCGGCGGTGCTGCGGCGCTTCGCAGTGGTCGCCGGCGGGCCAGGCACCGGCAAAACGACGACCGTGGCCCGCATCCTCGCGCTGCTCGACGAGCAGGCCTTCGCCGCCGCCGATGGCTCACCGCCTCGGGTTGCGCTGGCCGCCCCGACCGGCAAGGCCGCCGCCCGGCTGGAAGAGGCCGTCCACCACGAAGCCGGCCACCTCGACGTCAGCAAGACGGTGCGGGGGCGCCTGCTGGCGTTGGAGGCGTCGACCCTGCACCGGCTGCTGGGCTGGCGGCCGGGGAGTCGAAGCCGCTTCCGCCATCATCGGGGCAACCGGTTGCCTCACGACGTCGTGGTCGTCGACGAGGCGTCGATGGTGTCGCTGTCGCTGATGGCCAGCCTGGTCCAGGCGGTGCGGGCCGGCGCCCGCTTGGTCCTGGTGGGTGACGCCGAGCAGCTGGCGTCGGTCGAGGCCGGGGCGGTGCTCGGTGACATCGTTGGTCCCTGCAGCCAGGGCCTGCTGCTGCGCCCGGACGCGCGTGCGTCCCTCGCGGCGGCCGCCGGCCATGAGGTGGCAGCGTCGACGCCACCGGCGGGTGCGGCGATCGGAGACGGGATCGTCGTGCTGCGGCGAGTGCACCGCTTCGGCGGCGGGATCGCGGCGCTGGCACAGGCCATCCGGCAAGGCGACGCCGACGCGGCCGTCGAGGCGCTGCGGGCAGGACGTGACGACGTGCGCTGGATCGACACCGACGTCGCGCAGGACGCGGGGCGCCAAGCGCTCGCGCCAGTCCGCGAGGCGGTGGTCGCCGCGGGTCGGCAGGTCGTCGAGGCGGCGAGAGCGGGCCAGGCCAGAGCCGCGCTGGACGGCCTTGGTGCCATCCGCGTGTTGTGCGCGCACCGCCGGGGGCACTACGGGGTCGTCGCCTGGAGAGCGCAGGTAGAGGCCTGGCTGGGCGCCGCGATCGACGGCTATGCGGCTGGCGGCGGGTGGTATGTCGGCCGTCCGCTGCTGGTTACCGCCAACGACTACGGGCTCCGCCTGTACAACGGCGACATCGGCGTCGTCGTCGCGGCGGGCGACGGGCGCTACCCGGCGGTGTTCGAGCGGCGCGGGGAACTGGTCGAGGTCAGCCCCACACGCCTTGCGGCTGTGGAGACGGTGCACGCCATGACGGTGCACAAGAGCCAGGGCTCGCAGTTCGAGTCGGTCGCCGTGCTGCTGCCGGATCCCACCTCGCCGATCCTCACGCGAGAGCTGCTGTACACCGCCGTCACCCGGGCCCGCCAGCGCCTCATCCTCGTCGGCGGCGAGTCCAGCGTGCGCACCGCCGTCGAGCGCCCCATCGCCCGGGCATCGGGCCTGCGCGAGGCGCTGTGGAGCTCCCACATCAGTGACCGCCCATGAGGGGATTCAGCCAGGTGATCTCCTCGAAGCGTGCGAAGTCGGTGTCCGCTGAGCACAAGGTCAAGCCGTGTTCGATCGCGAGTGCGGCGAGTTGAGCATCAGGAACCAGGTTGCCCCGTAGCTGATAGCCGGTGAGCAGCGAGCCGAACACTTCCGCATGCCGGGGCGTGGGCTGCGGTATCCATGCCGCTTCCGTCGACAGCCAGTCGGTCACCACGCCCCATGCCATGTCAGGGTCGAGCGGTTGGCGGGTCGCCCGGGGATGGGTCGTGATGCGAACGAACGCGGACAGTGACTGCCAAGGCAGACCAACCCGCCGAGGGCCGTTGAGTTGGGCGGCCAGCCAGCGCTTCGTGCGGTCGTGAAAGGGGCTGTCGGCGTCGACCGCGAACAGCAGCAGGTTCGCGTCGACGAGCATCAGGGGTGATCTGGCCCGTCCAGCTGCTCCAAGGCCTCGGCGACGTTTGTCACGTCGACACGCAAGCCCAGGTGATGCGTGCGCTGCTCAAATGCTTTGCGTTCAGACTTTGCTTGCAGGCCAGCCCTGACCAACGTATTGACCGCTTCGCTCACGCCGACGGCGCGCTGCCTTCGCAGGGCAGCGACGGCTGCGGCCACATCGTTGTCGAGCACCACGGTTGTCCGCATGTGCCAAAGCCTACACCGCGATGACGTGATCCATGCATCGCGGTGCGCGCACGTCAGCGTTACAGCGACAGGATGTCGGGTAAACGATGTGGTCGCCCCGCAGGACGCGCTCAAGGCGGGGGATCGGGTAGAGGCGCTCGTCGACGAAGTCACGCAGCGGCCCGGCGATCCGGGACGCCTGGTCGCTGAGGCGTCCTACGAGCTCGGGGTTCCGTCCGGCAGGGACGAGCGGGGATGCTGCACCGGGGAGCTCTTGGCGAAGGGTCACCTGTCCGGCGGCGGTCACGCCGGCGGCGGTCAGTGGTGCCGGCTGGCGACCCCTGACGCGCGCCACGCGGTCGACCAACGTCCGTCCCAGTGGCTCGATGGGTGTCAGCCGCTCCCGGAACCGCTCGACGACGCGCAGGCCCGGGACCTCGCCGCCACTGCCCCCCAGCCGGTCGGGGAGATCCAGCCACCACCGGATCAAGCCAGGAGGATTTGCGTCCTGGGCAAGGGCCATCGGCAGCCGCCGGCAGGCGTCAAGCAGCCCGGCGGTGGTGAACAGGATTCCGGTGGCATCGTCGGGGACCTGGAACGCGACGGTCGTGCGTCGCGCGAAGCGAGCCAGCACCGGTGGGAGGTCGGGCGGCTTGTTGCCAGGCGGGTCGAGTGGCGCGTCTGGCCGCTAGCGGCGTCCCATCACCCCCGTCGCTTCCCGCACACCACCCTCAACGCGCGCGCTAGCCCTTGACCGCACCCCTGTGAAGAGACAGATGAATCCACGCGGGACCCATACTGCTGGTAGCACTGATATGGTTGCCCATGTGAAGACGACGATCGAGTTGCCGGACGCTCTCCTCGAGGAAGCCAAACGGACGGCTCGAGGCGAGGGCGTGACGCTCCGTGCACTGCTCGAGGCCGGTCTCCGTCATGAGCTTGCAAGGCGACGAGCACCTGAATCCTTCACGCTGCGCAAGGCTGACTTCGAGGGCAAGGGAATGCGACCCGAGTTTGCCGAAGCCGGTTGGGATCGGATCCGCGACGCGATCTACGAAGGCCGTGGGGCTTGATCGCAGTCGACACGAACGTGCTTGTCTACGCTCATCGGGTCGACAGCACGTTTCACCGGTCGGCTGCCGCGACCGTTGCCCGCCTTGCCGAGAGCCGTACGGCATGGGCGATACCGTGGCCGTGTATCCACGAGTTTCTCGCTGTGACGACGCACCCTCGGATCTTCGATCCGCCGACTCCCATCGCTGCCGCACTCGATCAAGTGCAGGCGTGGCTCGAGTCACCGTCGCTGTGCCTCCTGCATGAAGCCAACGACCACTGGGGCAAGCTACGCGGCGTTCTCCACGCCTCCGGCGTCACCGGCCCCAGGGTGCACGACGCACATATTGCGGCGATCTGCCTGTCCCACGGCGTCACGGAATTGTGGAGCGTCGATCGCGACTACACCCGCTTTCCAGCTCTGCGAGTCAAGAACCCGTTGGCTGCCGTGTCCGGGCCCGACGCGGGGCGCAAAGACTGACTCCGCCCCCCCGGTTGGTCAGGAGTGCGGAGGCCGATCGAGGCGGTGCAGGTAGACCCACATCAGCCCGTGGGCGACGACTGCGGCGACCATGATTCCCACCACCGACCAAAGCCCGAAAATCGCCGCGACGACGGCGGCCAGCACCGCGCCGGCGACCAGCACGGCGCGCATGGTGTTGACCGACTGCATCGCTCCTCCTCGTGGCTGATCCAGCAGCCGCCAGCCTATGTCGACACGAGGACGCGCAAAGACCCCCTCCTCAGTCCGCGTTGCGCATGGCGGTGAAGACACCGCCCTGCGGGTCGCGCAGGACGACGAAACGGCCGTACGGCGTATCCATGGCGGCATTCACCACCTCGCCGCCGAGGCGCTCAGCCGTGGCCGCCGTGGCGTCAGCATCGGCCACCGCGAAGTACGGCATCCAGTGCGGCGGGACACCTTCGGGCCAGGCGTCGGTCATCTGGATCATCCCGCCGACGCCGCGGCCTTCCACGTTGACGATCTGGTACGGCGGGCCCCCGCCCGAGTCGACCGGTTCGTAGGTGTAGCCGAGCACCTCGCGGTAGAAGTCCTGCGCCGTTGCCAGATCGCGGGTGGCAAGCTCGTTCCAGGTGATGGAGCCGGGCTCGTTGACGATCGAGGCGCCGATGTGCTCCTGCGGCTGCCACAGGCCGAACACCGCGCCGGTGGGATCGGCGGCCACTACCATCCGGCCGTATTGCATCACCGTCATCGGCTCCATCATGAGGTTGCCGCCGTTGGCGGTGATGCGCTCGGCGGCGGCGTCGACGTCGTCGCTGGCCATATAGGTGGTCCAGGCCGTTGGCATCCCCTCCGGTGCCGGGTCACCACCCATGCCGGCGGCGTTCTCGCCGTTCTTCCGGCACATCGTGTAGTGGCCGGTGTCCTCGCCGCCGATATCGAACTCCCACCCGAACAGCTCGCCGTAGAAGACTCGCGCGCCCTCCGGGTCACTGGTCATCAGGTCGATCCACGACGGCACGCCTGGCTGATAACTCGTCACGGTAGGCACAGCCCGCTTCTCCTCGTGTGATGTCCGCCGCCGGCGGTCTCGGATCCGGCCCGCCGCCGCCCGGCACTGGCTGCCCGCAGCGTCTCACCAGTCCGGTCAAGGCTGCAAGTGGGGCAAATCGAGTCGTGCCAGGGCCGCTGGTGCCAGCACCATCCGGTGCCCGAGCCGGTCGCAGCGCAGCGCCTGCTTTCGGATCTGACGTGGAGTGCCTTGCAGCCGCCGGCGGCCTTGCAGGGCGGCGACCATGGCGGCGTTGATCCAGCCGGTCTGCCCGTCGTGGTCCAGCCGCTGCCCCCAGTGAATCTGCCCGTCCAGGAGGTCGAAGGCCAGCATCATGCTGCTCGGGTTCGCCCGCCGCCCGCAGGCGTCGGCCCGCTCGATGCACACCACCCGCTGGCGGAGGTCACCCACCCCCTCGCACACCGGCGGCACGGGGTCCGCCAACGACGTTGCTCGGCCGCCGAAGGACACCGCCAACCGGTCGGCGCCAAGGGGGACGGCCAAGGCCAGCAGCTCGGTCAGCGGATCGGCGTAGGCACCCTTGGCGAAGGCCCGGAGCCAGGCGACCAGCAGCCGATCGTCGCCGGCGAAGGCCACGAGGCAAGGAAGGACCTCGTCGCCAGCTCGTAGGTTCTCGGCGGCGCGGTCGATGAGAAACGGCTCGGCATCCTCCCAGCACCGCACATCACGCTCCTGTCGCCCGTCGTGCTCGACAGCCTGCGCCCGTACCGAGGGCGAGAGGGGGAAAGCCGGACAACGCCTGTGGACGGTTTGCCGCCAGCCCCGTTCATGGAACGGTGACGGGAAAGCCGTCACGAGGAAAGGCACGTGCCCATGGACCTGAACATCAAGGACCTGGCGATCACCAGTTCGGTCTTCGGCCACCTTGAGCCCATCCCCAGCGAGCACACCGGGGAAGGCACCGACATCTCCCCCGAACTGCGCTGGAGCGGCGTACCGCAGGGCACCAAGCAGCTGGCGCTGATCTGCCACGACCCCGACGCACCGCTGCCGCACGGTTTCACGCATTGGGTGGTCTATGGGATCCCAACGGACGCCACCGGTATCGCGCAAGGCGGGGGTGGCAGCTTCGTGGAAGGCACCGCCGAGGGGGGCGATGCCGGCTACGGCGGCCCCATGCCGCCGGAAGGACACGGCCAGCACCACTACTACTTCTGGCTGTACGCCCTCGACACCGAACTGGATGCCCAGCCGGGGCTGACTCGTGCCCAGCTACTGGACAAGATCTCCGACCACGTCATCGAGCAAGCTCGGCTCGTGGGGACCTACCAGCGCTGAGCGCTCACGTCGCGCAGCGGCGACGTCGCTACAGCGGTGCCGGCCAGCCGAGCCACGCGCCGAGTACCAGCAAGGCCAGCACCACGTTGCCGGCGATGAGTCCGGCCATGCAGGCCCGGCCGAGTCGTTCCCAGTCATACGACTCGGCGGGCTCGGGCCCCCATGACCCCCCGTCGACCAGCATGACTGGTGCGATCACCGCGAAGTACGGCACAGTCCCCCCGATCGTCCGCCGGCGCGCACCAGCAGATCTGCTGCGCAGTCTGAGGTTCAGCAAGCCTGTGCCGCATCCTCTGTATTGAGGAAATCGCGCCGGCTTCGCAGGGCCGGGCATCCACGCCGTGCGCGGCCGTGGGGCTTAGGTGGAGCCAGCGGCGGCTTGCTCCGACGGCTCCACCAGACCTGGCGGGCTCTTGGACAAGGCGTTGCCGACATTGGCGGTGGTCCGCAGCGGCACTTCCTTGAGCAGCCAGGCCAGTCCGAAGGCCAGCAGGGCCAAAGGCACCGCGAGGAGGAAGACCCAGG
>JACCVM010000141.1 GCA_013698135.1 Euzebyaceae bacterium
GCTCGCGGGTGGCGTCCATCATCTCGTCGACCGAGTACGGCACCTCCATCTGCAGGATGGCCGCCGAGCGGTGTAAGCGCTCCATGTGCGCCCGGTGATGGAAGATCGCCGGACCCCGGTCCGTGGCGTAGGCACGAACGCCTTCGAAGGCTCCCCACCCGTAGTGCAGCGTCGGGGTCAGGATGTGCACCTTGGCGTCGTCCCAGTCGACGAACTCGCCATCCATCCAGATCTTGGCCATCTTCGTGATCGGCATCGGTCCCGGCTCCTTTTCAAGGTCACGGCGTGTGGTCGTCACGCGACGACTCGGTGCGGATCGGCGAGACGGCCCAATGCACGTGCCGATCTGTGCCGTCGAGTATCCCATGCACTGGCCATGCCTCGCAGCTGGATCCGCCAAGCCACCGTGCGCAAGAATCAGCCGTGCGGCGGCTAGCCCATCTGCACGCCTTCGGCGCGCAGCCGCCGCGACAGATCCTCGGCGCTGGTGAAATGATGTGCGCGCATCCCGACCGTCTCGGCCGCCTGGCAGTTGACGGCACGGTCGTCGACGAACAGGCAGTCGGCGGCCTCACGCCCGATCTCGGCGAGCAGCAGCTCGAAGAACAGCGGATCGGGCTTGCGTGCCCGCAGTTGGTGACTGGCGTACACCCCGTCGAAGCAGCTGGAAAAGTCGAAGGTGGCAGCCAGCTCCTCGATCCACACCGGATAGTTGCTGGCCGCGTACCGCTCCAGCCGCCCTTCCACGGCGTGCAGTAGCTCGCGCATGCCGGGCAGGAAGCGGTAGCCGGCCAGGCGTACCCGGTGCAGCTCGGCGGCGTCGAAGAAGCGGTCCGAATCGGTGAAGAACCGCCGGACGAACTCGGCCTCGTCGATGGCACCGATCTCGAAGGCGGGCCAGGTCGCGGGGTCGGCCAGCGCCTGCAGCTGACCGATCTCCAGGCCGGTGGCCGCCTCCAGCGCCTCGACGTAAGGGTCGTACAAGACCGTCCCCATGACGTCGAGGCACAAGGCGAGCACCATGAATGTCCATTCTGCCCGGCCGGCCGGGCGGGTCGTCGAGGCGCGTTCCTGTGACAGGATGCTGGCGATGACGGCCATCTCCCCGCCAACGCTGCATGGCACCGCGACCGTGTTGCGCCCCATCGCCCAGCACGATGCCGAGGCGCTGGCCAAGATCCTGGCCGAGCCCGAGGTCGCGGCGTGGTGGCCTGCCTACGATGCGGAACGGGTGCGCAGGGAGCTGATCGAGGCACACGGACCCGTGGTGTTCGTCATCGAGGCCGATGGCGAGGTGATCGGATCGATCCAGTACTTCGAGGAGCCATCGCCTGACTACCGTCACGCCAGCATCGACATCTTCATCGCCACTGCGCATCACGGGCGCGGCCTCGGGGCTGACGCCATCCGGACGATGGCTCGCTACCTGGTCCACGACCAAGGGCACCACCGGCTTGCCATCGACCCGGCCGTGACCAACGTGCGCGCGATCCGCAGCTACCAACGCGTCGGCTTCCACCCGGTGGGTGTGATGCGACGGTACGAGCGCAACGCCGACGGCCAGTGGCAGGACTGCCTGCTGATGGACGCGCTGGCGCAAGATCTGCACTAGCACTGTGCATCCATGACCATCGTCGATGCTGCCCTGGTACTGCTCGCAGGCGTGGGGGCAGGGGCGATGAACGCGGTGGTGGGCGCCGGCACGCTCATCACGTTCCCAACCCTGGTGGCGCTCGGCGTTCCCCCGGTTCTCGCCAACGTGTCCAACACCGTTGGGCTCGTCCCGGGCTCGGTGGCCGGCGCCTACGCCTTCCGGGCGACGCTGACCGGGCGCGGCACCCTGCTCGCGCGACTCGTGACGGCGTCCGCGGTGGGTGGTGTGCTCGGCGGCGCCCTGCTGCTCGTGCTGCCGCCTGGCGCGTTCGAGCTGGTGGTCCCGGTGCTGCTCCTGCTGTCCGGTGCGCTCGCCGCGGCGCAGCCACGCGTGGCCGCTGCCGTTGCCCGTCGCCGCGCGGCCAGGGTGGACACCGACCAGGGTCCGCGCCCGCGCGCAGCGGTACGGGCTGGCCCGTGGCTGCTCGCCGGTGTGGCGGCGACCGGGGTATACGGGGGCTACTTCGGTGCCGCGCAGGGGGTGATCTTGCTCGCGTTGCTCGGGATCTTTGTCGAAGGCGAGATGACCGAGGTCAATGGCATCAAGAACGTGCTGGCCGGCGTGGCCAACCTCGTGTCCTCATTGCTGTTCATCCTCATCGCCGACGTCGACTGGCAGCTCGCGGGGCTGGTGGCCGTTGGCGCCACCATCGGCGGAACCCTCGGCGGCCGCTACGGCCGGCGCCTGCCCGCTGGGGCGCTGCGCACACTCGTGG
Source organism: Euzebyaceae bacterium (assembly GCA_013698135.1). Classification (GTDB taxonomy): domain Bacteria; phylum Actinomycetota; class Nitriliruptoria; order Euzebyales; family Egibacteraceae; genus JACCTL01. Next base: position 2,370 of record JACCVM010000141.1, read on the forward strand.
TGGCGGTGGCCGTGCTGGCCGCGATCTGGCAGTTCACCCGCTGAACGACTGGTTCGACGGTCGCTCTGCCGACTTTGCTGCGGGTGACAGTCCTGGCATGCCGTTGAGGGCTTGCGATCCGGGGATTGACCGGCTGCCCAGACAGCCCATAGGATCGCGATAGAGCCTGTCGCGGGACAGGCCTGGGAGCGGGCTGTGGCGGTGATGGATCGCGGCCCCCCTTTGGCGGACGCGGAAGGGATGCTCATGGCTGAGCGAACGGACCCCACGAAGATGCAGGCGGCGTTGCGGCTGGAGTTGGCGAAGGCGGTCGCCGGTCGCGAGTTCCCCGACGACATCGTCGCGTCGGTCGCCAAGCAGCTCGTCTACGCCCACGAGAAGTGGCCGATCCACCGGATCGACGTGTGCGTGTACGGCATCTGCATCGACCGCTTCGTCCCCGTCGAGCGGTACCGCGAGGTGCTCGACGGCCTGCTCGGTGATGACCTGCCGATCCGCAAGGTGGAGCTGTTCCCCTGGGGGATCATCGACTGGGACGTCGTGCAGATCCGGGTCGAGCAGAAGATCCCCGAGTTGGCTGGCCTCACGAGGGGCCACTGACGGGCTCAGGTTTCCTCTCGCAGCGCATCGTCCACGTCCACCCGACGCTGCGCTGCAACCTGACCTGCGCCCACTGCTACTCCTCGTCCTCGCCCTCGGCGCAGGGCGAGCTTGGTGTGGAGGCCCTGCTCGAGGCTCTCGCCGTCCTGCGCGACGAGGGGTTCGACGTGGTGAGCCTGTCGGGCGGCGAGCCCTTTCTGTACCGCGAGCTCAGCCCCCTGCTCGACGGGGTGGCGGCGCTGGGCTACAGCGTCAACGTCGTCACGAATGCGACGGTCCTCACCGCCCGACGGCTGTCCGAGTTGGCGCACCACCTGGCATTCGTCGCGGTCAGCCTCGACGGCGCTCGTGATCGCCACGATCGGATTCGAGGGCGCGAGGGCGCCTTCGACGACGCGCTGCGCGGCCTCCAACGGATCCGGGAGGCCGAGGTGCCGTTCGGGCTGACATGCTGCGTCACCGCGGACAACCTTGTCGACGTCCCGGAGTTGTACGGCATCGCGGTCGACACGGGCGCGCGCCTGCTCAACCTGCGGCCGCTCGCGCTGGTGGGCCGCGGCAACGCCCTTGGCGAGGTCGCCGCCCTCAACCCTGCCGACCTGGCCCGGTTGGTCCTCGTGGCCGACCTCCTAGACGACCCCGGCAGCAAAGTGGGTGTCCGAGTCGACCTCGCCCCCGCCGGCGCCCTTCGCGAACAGGCGGGCGCAGCCCATGCACTCCTGCACGGCGAAACCGATACGCTCGAGCTGTCCGACCTCGTCAACCCCCTCATCGTGGACGACCGGGGACGCCTGCTGCCGTTCGCCTACGGGGTGCATCCACGATTCGCCGTCACGACCAGCCTGGAGCAGGTGGCCGACCATGTCGCCGCGTGGAAGGCCGACGGTGTTCCCCGACTGCGGAACTTGCTCGAGCGGGCGGTCGACGCACTGCCGAAGGCGGCCGAAACCCCCGTCGACTGGTTCGACCACCTCGCGCGGGCGAGCCACGCCGCCCGGTCGGGCCGGTTGCGGCCACCGGTTGAGCCTGCCGCGTCAGTCGGCCAGGACTAGGACAAATCCGGCTAGCAGTGGTCGAGCACGGCGCACCAGCCGCCTTCGCTGGCCGGCCCGATGACGTGGTCAGCCAGGGCCAACGCCTGCTCGCAGCCGTCGGAGACCACGCAGGCTACGGCAGCTCCGCCGAGCAGTTCCAGGTCGTTCTCGCCGTCACCGAGCGCCAGCACGCCGCAGGGGTCGATGTCCTGGTCCGCGCAGAACGCCAGGACGCCCTCCCACTTGCTGACCCCCCTCGGGCGCACGGTCAGGGTGCCGCCGCCGTAGAACAAATCGCGGGTGACCACGGCGTCGGCGACGTCGGCGACCGCCGCGACGACTCCGTCCAGCACCTCCGGAGGGCGGCCCGCGATGGTGAAGCCCAGCACCGTCTCGGCGGCGGCCACCCTGCCAACGTCGTCGCGCGCGAGCCGCTCGCCGATCAGCTCAACGTGGCGCGGGTGCGTGGACGGCTGCGGTCCGGCGACCACGTCGGCGTCTTCACGAACGACGTGCAGACACGGCGACAGACCCAGCGTGGCAAGGATGTCCACGACCGCGACCGCGTCGGACGCGGCGAAGGCCGCCTCCTGGAACACCCGTCCCGTGGTCAGGTCCACACCCAGCGCCCCGTCGAGCACCACGGCCGGCGGGGCAAGCCCTTCACGGGCCAATCCCATGGCGGCGCTGCGCCGACGCCGTCCGGTGGCGACCAGCAGCGGCGTCCCACGGCGCTCCAGCGTCCGAAGGGCATCCAGCGTCCGGTCGTGGATGCGCTCTTGAGCGTCCCACAGCGTGCCGTCGAGATCGGTGACGACCAGGCCGACCTGGTCGCTCACGTGGCGGCAGCAGCCTCTGACCGTGCCGGCTGCGCCGCCGCGGCGAGCCGGCGGTTGCCGATCACCGCGACCGCGCCGACAGGCAACGCCTGGACGATCGAAAGGGCGACCACCAACCGCGCCGCAACCTCGGGGAACAACGTCGCCGCCTGGGAGGTCGTCAGCACGCTGACGTACAGCACGCCCTGACCGATCAGGATCGCGCCAGCCCCGACCCCGAGCGCGGTGAAGGCACCGTCACGGCCCTGCCACCCTCGCAGCGCACCGAAGGCGCCGATGCCGATGAACAGCGCCGTCTGCGCGGCGGCCAGCGCCTTCGTCGGACCGGGCAGGGGGACGGCGAACAGGTCGTCGACCAGATGAGTCAGGTTGAGCAGCGCCACGGCCCCCAGGACCACCGCCGCCGGCCTCGCCAGCGCGGTGATCCATGGATCGTCGGGGTGGTCGTCGGGCGATGAGCGCAGCGACCGAAGCCCCAGCAGGGCTGGCGCCGTGAGGAGCAGCGCGACCGCGAGCCACACACCTGCTGACGGGGCCGGAATCCAGCGCAACTCTCCGGAGACGATGCGCTCGCGGCCGTCGATCGTGAAGGGAACCTCCCACTGCTGCACGACGGTTTCGGAGTTGGGGTCGGTGACCGACGGGGGCAGGTTCTGGCTCATCCAGTGCGCGCGGTGGTCGTGCCACAGGTAGCTGTTGGCGTCCGAGACCTGCTGCCAGCGCGGCTCCTCGTTGGCGCCTACGTCCTCCGGCAGCTCACCGACGTTGGCGTAGCGGTCGGTGTTCTGATAGGTGGCCGCCGAGGCACGGTTCTCGAACACCCCCTTGGGTCCGACCCGCAGGTAGGGCTCACCCTCGTAGCCCAGTACCGTCAGCTCCGCGTCAGAGGCGTTCGTCACGCTGAGGAACTCGTCGCTGCCGTAGACCTGCCAGCTGACGCCGGGCACGTCGGGCTCGCTGGTCACCTGGCTGCGGTAGTTCGTCGCGTCGCTGCCGCGCCCGTGCGCCGCGGCGGGCCCGGCCAGGCCGACGAGCACCATGCCGGCGCCCAACACCAAGCAGCAGGTGCGCACCAACAACGACCGAGCGGGCATGTCAGCCACGCTAGCGCGGGCAGGCCGGGTCAGCCGCTACAGGTCGGCGCCCAGCAGCATCGTCGGGGTGACCCCGAACTGCTCGGCCATCGCCTTGGCGTCCTTGGCTGACGCCATGCCCGGCTCGCTGCGCAGCGCGGCCGCCATCTCCTCGTCGGTGGCCCACTCGGCCACGAACATCAGGTAGTACGGCGCGTCGGCACCGCGAGGCGTTCCCGTAAAGCGCGTGGTGCTCAGGGACCGCACGCCCGGCCACTGCGCGACGATCGGCAGGTGTGTGGTGCGGTAGTGCGCTTCAAAACCGTCCACGTCGTCCGGCTTGTCGTACAACGCCACGAACTTGGCCATGCGTGGTTCTCCTTGCGATCGGTGAGCGCCGCGCATCATAACGGTGACGTCAGCCGGCGGCCTCGCGGATGGCGTCCAGAACGGTCGCGGTGGCGACCGCGTCGTCGGTTGGCAGGGGGGCGGTGGAGCCGGTCGCGGTGGCCTCGGCGAAGGCGCTGACCATCCGCTCGTAGTGGTCGGCACGCCATGAGCCCACGACCTCGTCGCCCCGCAGGATGACCGCATCGACATCAGGGCTGGCCCCGAACGGCGAGGGGACCCGCAAGGTGCCTTGGGTGCCGACCAGCTGCAGCTCCTGCTGCTCGGCGGTATCGAACGAGGCGTCGATCGAGGCCACGGCCCCACCCGGGAAGCTCAGCAACGCCGAGGTGGTCCCGTCCACACCCGTTGCCCAGCGGCGCGTCACAGCCTGGACGCGGTCGGGCTCCTCCCCCACCAACCAGCGGGCCATCGCCACGCCGTAGATCCCGACATCCAGCAACGCCCCACCCCCGTGCTGCGGATGCGAGCGGTAGTCGCCGGGACGGCGCATGGGAAACGCGAAGGTGGCATGCAGCAGTCGCAGGCTGCCGAGCTCGCCGCTGCGGACGAGCTCCAGCAGCGCGACGGTCCGGGGGTGGAAGCGGGTCATGACCGCCTCCATCAGCACTCGTCCGTTGGTCGCCGCCGCAGAGGCCATGCGGCCGGCCGAGGCAGCGTCGGTCGACAGTGGCTTCTCGCACAGCACGTGCTTGCCGGACTCCAGCGCGGCGATGGTCCACCGCTCGTGCGCGTCGTTGGCGAGGGCGACGTAGACCGCGTCGACATCGTCGGCGGTGACGACCTCCTCGTAGGAGCCGCGCGCACGGCGTACCCCGTTGTTCGCGGCGAACGCCCGCGCGCGCGTCAGTGACCGGGAACCGACGACTGCCAGGTCGTGACCCGCCTTGCGCATCGCCGGCGCCAGGGCTGTCTGCGTGATGTGCGCGGCACCGAGCAGACCCCAACGCAGCAAGCGGCCACCGTCGTCACCACGGCGAGGTGCCGGGTCGACCGCTACCTCGTAGGGATCGGCAGCCATCCGCCGAACCCCCGCGAGGTCAGGCGGCCGTGTCGGACAGCGCGCGACCGCGCGAGGGGTGACGCAGCTTGGACAACGCGCGCGCCTCCAACTGGCGGATACGCTCGCGGGTCAGGCCGAAGTAGCGGCCAACGTCGTCCAGGGTTCGCGCCTCGCCGTCCAGCAGACCGAACCGCAGCTCGAGGATGATCCGCTCGCGCTCCGGCAGCCCAGCGACCACATCCAATAGCTCCTGGCGCGCCAAGCCCTTGGCGGCGACCTCCAGCGGGTCGTCGGCGTTGCGGTCCTCGATGAAGTCGCCCAGCTCGGCGTCGCCGTCCTCGCCGACGGGGGTCTCCAGCGACGTGGGCGTGCGCGCGTACGTGAGCAGTTCCTCAACGGTGGCGATGTCCTCGCCGAGCTCGGCGGCGAGCTCTTCGAGCGCTGGCTCGCGGCCGAGGGACTCGGCCAGGTCGCGCTGCATGGACAGCGCGCGGCGGACACGCTCCATCATGTGCACCGGCAGGCGGATCGTGCGGCCCTTGTCCGCCACCCCGCGGCCGACCGCCTGACGAATCCACCACGTCGCGTAAGTGGAGAACTTGTAGCCCCGGCGGTAGTCGAACTTCTCGACCGCTCGCAGCAGGCCGAGGTTGCCCTCCTGGATCAGGTCGAGCAGCGGCAGGCCCTGCCCCTGGTAGCGCTTGGCCACCGAGACAACCAGTCGCAGGTTGGCCTGCACCAGCCGCTCCTTGGCCCGCTTGCCGTCACGGTCGACCAGATTGAGCTGGCGCTTGCGGGCCGCCGCCACGCGCTTGCGTTCGGCCAGGAGCCGCTCGGCCTCCAATCCGGCCTCGTAGCGCTTGGCGAGGTCGACCTCTTCCTCAGCCGTCAGCAGCGCCGTGCGGGCCATCTCCCGGAGATACAGCTGCACGTGGTCATGCAGCGGCATCTCCTCGACAACAGGTGGCACGG
>JACCVM010000142.1 GCA_013698135.1 Euzebyaceae bacterium
ATGGTCATCTACGCGCTGTTTTGGACCGTCGGCGCTCCCGGTACGCCACCGGCGACCGGTCCGCAGAGCCTGCCTGGCCAGGAGTTGGACGCCTACCAGAACGTCTGGCGCCCGTTCGCCGGCGACAGCAACCTGGCCAACGACGCCAACTACAGCGTGGTCAAGAGCTTCCCCGAAGGCTTCGGGGCGGTGCCGGCCAACTTCCTGCCAACGGCCAACACCGGCGCCGCGGACATCCAGACCTTCTTCTCCAGCAACGCGGGTCTGCGCGAGAAGCCGGTCGGCCAGGACTGGGTGGTCGTGCCCGACTCCATCCGCTACACAACGTCTGCCAACGGTCAGCCGCTGATCGGCGCGACCTTCCAGGAAACGTTCCAAGCCCCTGCCGAAGGTGAGGAGCCAGAAGGGGAGGTCGGCGCGATCAACCCGGACGGCGAGACCTACACCGCCTTCGCCTTCTTCGATGCCGGCAGTCCGCTGTTCCCCAGCCTGGTGATGCTCGGCCTCGTCAGCCTGCTGTTCGTCCTGCACGCCGCACTGCTGTACCGCGACGAGGGCAAGGAGCGCCAGGCGCGGGAGCGCACCTCCGAAGACCAGGAGGAAGGCCGCCTGGTGCCCGCCGGCCGCTAGCCGGCTGCGTCCCCGCCTCCCGGCGCACGGTCGCCCATCGAGCGCTGGGCCCATCGCTGTTCCTTCCGCCATGGCCGATGAGTTTGTGCTCTCAGGTTCGTCGGTACCCACGCCAAGCCACTCACCCAGGGAGGAACCCATGTCCCGGCAGATCTTCGTCAACCTTGCCGTCAACGACCTCGACAAATCCGTCGAGTTCTTCACCCAGCTGGGGTTCGAGTTCGACCCCAACTTCACCGACGACAAGGCCACCTGCATGATCATCAGCGACGAGGCGTTCGTCATGCTGCTGGTCGAAGCGCGGTTCTCCGACTTCACCAGCAAGCCCATCGTCGACGCCACTACCCACACAGAGGCGATCCTGGCGTTGTCCGCCGACAGCCGCGCGCAGGTCGACGAGCTGGCCGACAAGGCGCTGGCGGCCGGCGGGCAGCCGTCCAACGAGCCCATGGACGAGGGGTTCATGTACGGCCGCAGCTTCCAGGATCTCGACGGCCACCTGTGGGAGGTCATGTACATGGACCCCAGCGCACTCGGGCAATGAGGAACTGGCCGCGATCCCGGCCAGAAGGGTCGGTCTATCCCGGTCGGCCCAGGAGGAGCTTCCGCATCTAGACTGGCCGGTATGCGCTTCCTCGCCGCACTGTTCGTGCTGGCGCTGGCGCTGCCGGGCTGCGCCGCGCGTCAGGACGACGGCCGCGCACAGGGCTTTATCCAGGGGGACGGCTCCGCGCAGGTGCTGGCTCCGGCCGACCGGCAGCCGGCTCCAGCGGTCGACGCCGAGACCGTCGGCGGCGGCCGGCTGGCTCTACGCGAGCTGGATGACGGCCCGGTGGTCGTCAACTTCTGGGCGTCATGGTGCGGCCCGTGTGTCCGCGAGGCTCCTGCGCTGGCCAATGTTGCCAGGGCCTACGCCGACCAGGGCGTGCACGTCGTCGGGGTCAACGTCAAGGATCGCCCCGCCAACGCGCGGGCGTTCGAACGCGATCTCGACGTCCCCTACGAATCCTGGTACGACGAGGCTGCCGCCATCGCCGCCGCCTTCGGAGGGATCGGTCCCTCGGCCCTGCCTTCGACGATCGTGCTGGATGCCGAGCACCGCGTCGCCGTCCGCCTGGCCGGTGAAGTCACCGAACCGCAGCTGTCGGTCTACCTGGACCGCCTGTTGGACGAGCGGGCCGTCGGGCAGGACGCGGCCGGAGACAGCGGATGACGCTGGCCGACCAGATCCGCGAGCTGATCACCAGCGCCAACGTGGTGGTGGCCGCGGTGGTGGCCTTCGCGGCCGGGGTGGTGTCGTTCGCCTCGCCCTGCGTCGTGCCGCTGGTGCCCGGCTACCTGGCCTACATGACCGGGTTGTCGGGCGAGCAGATCGCTCGCGGAAGCCGTAATAGGGTGCGGGTACTTGGCGGCGGCCTGTTGTTCACGCTCGGGTTCGCCGTCCCCTTCACCCTGCTGGGGCTGATCGGCGGCAGCCTCAGCGTGGCGCTGAGCTCGCGGCCGTGGCAGGTGGCGATGGGGTTGCTGGTGGCGCTGCTCGGCCTGGCGTTCACCGGCCTGCTGCCGTTCGACCTGCTGAACCGCGAGGCCCGGATCACCGACTCGGCGATCGACCGGGGCCTGCTCGGCGCGTTGCCGCTCGGCTTCGTCTTCGGAGTCGGATGGACGCCGTGCATCGGGCCGGCGCTGGCGGCGATCTTCACGCTGTCGGCCGCGCAGAGCGGTGGTAGCTCCTTGCGAGGGGGGGTGCTGGCCTTCGTGTACGCCCTCGGCCTTGGCCTGCCGTTCATACTCTTCGGGCTGGCGTACGGCTCGGCGGGTGGGGCGCTGCGCTTCCTGCGCCGCAACGCCCGCGGGATCCAGATCACCGGAGGGCTGATGCTGGTGGTGGTGGGCATTGCCATCGCCACGGGGCTGTGGCAGGCGTTCATCACCTACCTGCGGCCGCTCATCAGCGGCTTCTCGCCCCCGATATGAGTGTCCCAACCGACACGACGCCGCGCACCGACGCCGCCGCAAGCCGGTCCACCGGCCCCCGGCTGCCCGACATCCCCGGTCCGTTGGAGACGCTAGGGAGCGCCTGGCGGCGCCTGCGCAAGATGTCGACGGCGCTGCTGCTGCTGTTCGCCCTTGCCGCGGCCAGCGTCGTGGCCACGGTCATCCCGCAAGCGCCGGTCACCCCGCAGTCGGTAGCGCAGTGGCGCGCCGGCACCGCCGGACCGGGCACCGCCGTCGCGTCGGGACTTGACGCGCTCAACCTGTTCGACGTCTTCGGCTCGTGGTGGTTCGCGGTCCTGGTGGTCCTGCTGTTCACCAGCCTCACCGGATGCCTGCTGCCGCGCTACGCCGCTTTCGCCAGGGTGGTGCGGAGACCACCGGCCGCCGGGCGCAACTTCGGGCGCCTGTCACACGCGCAGACCAGCACTACCGAGCTGGCGCCGGAGGAGGCGTTGGCCCGCGCCGAGCGGCTGCTGCGGCGCCGCCGGTTCCGCTCCCGCCGCGTCGGCCAGCAGCTCGCCGCGGAACGAGGTCACTGGCGCGAGGGCGGCAGCCTGCTGTTCCACACGGCCTTTTACCTGTTGCTGCTCGGCGCCGTCATCGGCAAGGTGTTTGGCTTCACCGGCCAGGTGACGATCCCCGAGGGCAGCGCCTTCGCCGAGACGCGAATCGCCTATGACGCCGCCGAGCCGGGACGCTGGTGGGACCTGTCCGACCACCGTGGCTTCGTGGTCACGCTCGATGACTTCGACGTGTCGTACTTCCCCAACTTCGTCCCGCGCGACTTCGTCTCCACGGTCACCATCTCCGAGCAGGATGAGCCCGTGCGCACCGAGACCGTGCGCGTGAACCACCCCCTGCACCACCGGGGCATGAACCTGTACCAGTCCAGCTTCGGCATGGCTCCGCACATCATCGTGCGAGCCGGCAATCGGGTGCTGCTCGACGAGCGCTTCATGTTGGCGCCAGCCAGCGGCCAGAACGTCTGGACCGGGACGGCAAAGGTCAAGTTCGACGACCCCAGCCAGCAGATCGCCCTCGACCTGGCGCTGGCGCCGGACGCCAAGCTCCGCGACGGGCAACCGGTGCTCGGCCCCGACCCCGCCCCGCGAAACCCGGTGCTGGTCGGCAGCCTGTACTTCGGTGAGCTCGGATTGGAGCGACCGGTGCCGGCGTCGCAGTTCCGCCGCTCCGGTCCACCCGTTGACACCACGATGCTGCGCCCCGGCAAGACCGCACAGCTCGCCGAAGGCAGCCTCAGCGTGGAGTTCGTCGACCTCGGCTACTGGTCGGGGCTGCAGGTGAGCCACCAGCCCGGCCGCTGGATCCTCCTCGCCGGCGGGCTGCTGCTCCTGATCGGGCTGGTACCCTCGCTGTACAGCTATCGGCGCCGGATCTGGGTCGAGGCTGGGCCCCATCCCAACGGCAGCCGTGTGACCCTCGCCGGGGTGGCACTGCAGCGAAAGACGGCCTTCGCCGACGAGTTCGCGGCACTGGACGAGGCGCTGCGCCGAGAGCTCGACGCCCATCCCGCAGCCACGCAGGAGCGTCCGCACTGATGGTCAACGAGTCGCTGGCACAGACCTCCAACACGCTGTTCAACGTGGCCTTCGTCGGCTACATCGTGGCGATGGTCGCCTACTTCTT